>DASVHF010000001.1:0-5676 GCA_036382695.1 Candidatus Nanoarchaeia archaeon
CACCACACCATCGACTACTGCTTTAGAAGTGGGAAGCTGGTGGGAACTCCGGTGTCCTGGAGCTGGGGGGAGGTGTTGGCGCCTTTTTGGCAGTACAAGGGGGAAGTCAGCTCCAAGCAGTACTGGCTTAGCGCCTCCAGCTACTATTCCTTCCGCCAGGGGGAGTTCGGGCTATGTATTAAGTGGCTCGGATGTCCCCAGCACGTCTACCCATGGATCTCCTGGTACGCTTACGGTGATGGTAGCGCGTACTACAGGCAAGGAGGCTAGCGGTGAAAGACCATCTACTGATGGTGGTTGCCCTGGTGGTGTCGGCCGTCGTAGTCATTCTCCTTCCCTTCTTGGCTGTCCCAGCGATGGTGGTGACCCCTGCGGTGGGGTTCCTGATCTACTATCATCGGGGAGTCAAGCCTGGGGTGGTGGCAGCTTTCGTGGCGTTTTTGGTCGTATGTACCATTACCGCCGGGACGCTGGTGACCGCCTCGCGAGATGAAGGGGGATCCGAAGACATGAGAGGGCCTGAAGTGACTGAGGAGCAGCCAGTCCCGTAACCACATCTACAACGTGGCCGCTTTTGGAGTACCTGCCGGAACACTCCGAGAGCGGCCCACTCTTTTTCTGGGTAACTTGATTTCTCACCGTAATTGCCGCATAATTACCGCATGAAAGTGACAAGTAACAAGTTAGTTTCTCTCTTGTTACATGTTACGTGTTACCTGTTACAAAAATGTTCATACCCAAATTCAATATAACAAATCAGGTTCTAACAAACATTGGCCAAATCGAAGCCTCTAAAGCAGTGATAGAAAACTCACCTCTCGTTCCAGCTTATGAAGCAAAATTTCGCCAAGAAGCAATAGTCCGCACAGTTCATCACGGCACTCATATTGAAGGAAATCCACTGGAGCAGCCGGAAGTTGAGAAAGTGCTGGCCGGACGCGATGTGCCGGCTCGCGACCGGGATATTCAGGAGATTTTAAATTATCGGGAAGTTTTAAAATTCATTAACGCCAAAAAAGACGAACCAGTTACGGAAAAAATCTTGCTCGAAATTCACAAGCTGACGACCAAAAAAATTCTCAAAGCAGACGAGGCAGGAAAATATCGGTACACACAAGTTCGCGTGACAAACTCAAAGACAGGCGAAACATCATACTTACCACCGCCGCCTGGCCAAATAGCAGATTTGATCAGAAGATACTTACTTTGGTTAAATCAGGTTAGGGGTGATGAAACCCATCCGGTGATAAAAGCGGCGATAACTCACTACGTAGTCGTTGCGATTCACCCGTTTATAGATGGCAATGGTCGGGCGGCTAGAGCTTTGTCCACGTTGGTTCTTTTTAAAGAGGATTACGACATTAAGAAATTTTTCTCGCTGGAGGAGTATTTTGATCGCGATAGCGCAAGTTACTATTCTGTTTTGCAAAAGACATCGAATCAGTCAAAAAAGGTTGATGAGCGAGATTTGACTAGCTGGATTGAATATTTTACCCAAGGTTTGGCTAATGAGCTAGCTCGTGTTCGCGAAAAAGTCCAACGGCTCTCGGCCGATTTGAAGCTGAAAGGAAAAATGGGCCAAGTTCCACTGAATGAGCGCCAGTTAAAATTGGTTGAGTACATGCAAAAAGCGGGTCAGGTATCCAACAAAGAGTGGCGCGAGTTCATCCCGATGGTCAGTGATGATACAATACTGCGTGAGTTAAAATATTTAATGAAAAAAGGGCTGGTCAAGAAACGCGGCCGGACAAAATCAGCATCATACATGCTTAAGTAAACTATGAAAGTCTCTGTTATTGGAGCAGGAGCGTTTGGGACTGCTTTGGCGACACAATTAGTCAGAGGTGGTAACGAGGTTAAAATCTGGGCTTATGAGAAAAGAGTGCGGGATGAAATCAACCAGCTCCATCAAAATCTAACATATCTGCCTGATGTCAAGCTTTCTCTGGATATAGTGGCTACAAATAAGTTAAGCGAGGCTTGCAGTTTCTCTGATTTTATTTTTCTGGCCCCACCATTTTTTGCTTTGCGAAAAGTTCTTCCAAAAACAGCAAAGGGGAAAATATTTGTCTGCGCCTCAAAAGGTATTGAGAAAAACACTCACAAGCTCGCCAATCAAATTATTGAGGAGAGTATTTCTGGAAAACCTTCGATAGCAGCTATTAGTGGTCCTTCATTTGCCAAAGAATTAGCGGTAGGTAGTGAGACAAAAGCGATTTTGGCAAGCGAAAATAAGAAAGTATTAAAGAAAGTAGGCAGTTTATTAGAAACCAATAAATTCCGGGTAAACTTTTCAGATGATGTGGTTGGTGTGGAGCTAGGTGGAGCGCTTAAAAATATTTTGGCAATACTAGCTGGTATGGGAGCAGGGGCAGATTTGGGTAGCAATTTTCAGGCAGCAGTTTTTACCGAGGGTTTGAAAGAGATGATTAGGATTGGAGAAAAAATGGGAGCAAAGGAAAAAACTTTCCATTCAGTTGCAGGTATTGGAGATTTATTTCTGACTACGACGAGCGACCTGTCAAGAAACTTTACTTTCGGTTACAAGCTTGGGTCCGGAACAGACGTGAAAGAAGCACTAGCAGTAAAAAATGCCATCGAAGGTGTGGGAACAGCAGAATCGGCTTATCATTTGGCGAACAAATTTGGAATCAAGACCCCTCTGTTTTATAATGTCTACGCGACAGTTTTTGAAGGTAAAGACCCAAAGAGGGCTTTAGAAGATATTTGGAAAGCAATATAAAATGTCTAATGAAAAAAGGCCTCGTGCGCAAGAAAGGGAAAACGAAAGCCGTGGTGTATGCTTTAAAGTAAGTAAGCTTTAGCTAGGCATAAGATGCCTAGCGCAGAATTCGAGAATACTTGAGAAATAGATCGCTGAAGCGCTCTGCGACTACTTAGTAGGCTATGAGAAGCTCGAAAATTCCGAAAGTATTGAGGATACTATTATGTCCTTAAGTAAGCCTGTGGTGATATAATTATTTACTATGAAATTTTCAGAATTAGCCACTTATTTTGAAAAACTGGAGGGAACTTCTAGCCGGATTGAACTGACAAATATTCTCTCCGATCTTCTAAAAAAGGTTTCCAACGATGAAATTGATAAAGTTGCCTATCTTTTGCAAGGTCGCGTGGTTCCTTTCTTTGAGCCTATCGAAATGGGCATGGCGGATAAGATGGTAATTCAAGCGCTCGTTCGTGCGTACGGAGTCGATGCTGGGCAAATCAACGAGCTTGGCGCGCAACTGGGGGATCTAGGGTTAACTGCACAGCGCTTAAGTGACAAGTTACAAGTTACAAGTAACAAGCTGACTATCTTAGATGTTCACGAAAGTCTATACAAAATTGCTACTACAGGTGGAGTAGGGAGTGTAGAGAAAAAAATCAATGTTTTGGCAGACTTACTCTCGAATTTAGATTCAAAAAGTGCGAAACACTTAGTTAGAATTACACTCTCAAAACTCCGGCTTGGAATAGGCGACCCGACAGTGCTCGACGCTCTTTCAGTAGCCAAGACAGGTGAAAAGACCTATAGATCTTCTCTTGAAGAAGCTTATAACAAAACTAGCGATCTTGGGTTCGTGGCTAAGACTTTCTGGAGTAAAGGAATAGAAGCGGTTAAAAGAGTTCAATTACAAGTAGGTAAACCAGTCCGTCCGGCACTTGCTGAGCGTCTGCCAGATGCGAAAGCTGTAATAAAAAGAGTAGGTACTGAGTTTGCAGTTGAGCCAAAGTACGATGGTTTCCGCAATCAAGTGCATCTGCAGAAACAAGTAACAAGTAACAAGCAACAAGTTAAAATTTTTTCTCGCAATCTTGAAAATATGACTAATATGTTTCCGGACCTTATCGAAGCGGTGAAAAAAGAAGTGAAAGCGACTAGCGCAATTTTGGAAGGTGAAGCGATTGCCTACAACCCGGCAACAGAAGAATTTTTACCTTTCCAGGAAACGACAAAAAGGAGACGCAAGTATGGAGTAGAAGAATTTGCCGCCAAACTTCCTCTGAAACTTTTTGCTTTCGACCTGCTTTATTTGAACGGAAAAGATATTACTAGCCTTCCTTACAAAGAGAGGAGAGCCAAGCTTGCCCAGATTGTTTCTGGGGACGGCCAGATTTTAGTCGCTAAAGAAGAAATTTTGCATTCTGCGGATGAATTGGTAAAAATGTTTGAAGAGCAGGTGACGGCTGGTTTGGAAGGCGTGATGATAAAAAAACTTGATGCTCCATACAAAGCAGGAAATCGTGGTTTTCATTGGATAAAATTCAAAAGAATGGCAGCAGGAGAGCTGAGTGACACAATTGATTGTGTACTATTGGGAATTTATTCAGGGACTGGGAAAAGAACTGAGTTTGGTGTTGGAGGGTTGCTGATGGGGCTTTATGAGCCTAAAAAAGATGAGTTTGTGACTGTAAGCCGGGTTGGAACTGGTCTTACAGACGATGAGTGGCGGAAAGTAAAAGCAATAAGCGATAAGTTGCAAGTGACAAGAAAACCTGCTCGTGTGAATTCAATTATCAACCCCTCTATTTGGGTGGAGCCAAAAGAAGTTCTCGAAATATTTGCTGACGAAATCACCCGCAGCCCGGTGCATACAGCGGGCAAGGTTAATAACGAGCCGGGTTACGCCCTCCGTTTCCCACGTCTGATTTCCTTCCGAGGTAACGACAAAAGACCAGAGGATGCAACGACGGTTAAGGAACTAGTGGAGATGTATAAGCGTCAGAGAAAAGTTAAGGTAAAATGAGAAGGGCTCCGCATCCGAAGACACGAAGCCCTGCTGCGATCGTCCTCTCTTTCTTCTGCGTTTCTCCAACCCGTCTAGTTGTACGAGATCGCTGCTTCCGCAAAGGCCTCGTCTATCTCGGGCAGCATCGCTTCGACATCACCGACAACTGCGTAGCGGATATAGTCGGGGTTAAAGTGGACGCCGACCACACCAGTGCGCTCGATCATCAGCCGGTTGAAGTGCTCAGCGTCGACGACCTCCTCTCCGAACGCACCTTTAGGTACCTTCCAAAGAGTAAAGAATCCAGCCCCTGGCTGTACGGCGAGCTGCATTCCGTGTGCGGTAAGCGATTGGATGAGAATCTTCAAGCGGTGGCCGAAAGCCCGCCGGTGCTGTCCCATACCGCCTATATCGTGCTCGACAGCGTCGATGACGCCGGCAGCCGAGAAGGCTACAAAGCCGCTGTCGGTGTTTCCCTTGATGGTGGATAGATCCTTGACAAAGTCGGGCGAGCCGACCATTGCCCCAACTCGCCAGCCGGTTCCGTTGCCGACGGCTTTCGAGGCGGAGTACGCTTCCAGCCACGATAGGTCGGGGAAGTTGATGGCGACTTCGGCGAGTGTGCAGCTGGTCCGTCGGTGAGTCAACGGTACGTAGGCAGCATCGTTGAAAAGACGAATGTCGTAGTTCTCGCAGAACCCGCACAGTTCCTCCAACCATCTTCGGGAAGCAGTTTGGCCCGAGGGATTGTGTGGGTAGTTCATCATGATCAAGTGGGTAGGCTTCCTGATATCGTCCGTCGAAAAACGGAACGAATTCCTCGGATGCAGAGGCAGCTCTTGATAGTGCAGTTGAAGGTAGTCACACCAATTCCGCGGCGTCGGGTAGCCAGGTTTGGTCATGAGTGCAGCCCTGAATCCAGAAGGCCAGTCATCGAGGTAGCACC
>DASVHF010000002.1:0-4310 GCA_036382695.1 Candidatus Nanoarchaeia archaeon
AGGGTTATGTTCCAGCCGGTGACGTGGTTGAAAGGCTGATTGCGATTAGCAGCGCAAGTGAGCTAGGATCTGGTTTTCAGCTAGCAAAAAAGGACCTGGAAATCCGCGGTGCGGGCAATTTGCTTGGTACGGCGCAACATGGTAACATTTCTCTGGTTGGATTTGAACTCTACATCCAACTTCTGTCCCAGCAAGTTGAAAAATTCAAGCGGTATTCCTACCACAAGAGTTCTTAGAAGCAGCTTAAAGGAGGGAGTTCTGGTGTTGGTTGCGCCTGCCGATGTAGAGAGCATTAGCCAAATCGTGGGGGTGCTCCCTAGCTATGAGGACGCTTACCAATTCTCATGGAAATGGGAGAATTATAGTGGCGAAATAAACCTTACCCTCGGCAAACAGGTCGATAGAGTAAAGGTCTGGGTTCGCAACAGGTTGAGCGCTATGTCGGTGCGCATAACGTTCAAGTTCACGGGGGTCAGAGTATCCGTGTCGGAAAAGAAGATCGAGTTCACCGATACAAAGCACCGTTTGACGGTTACAGATCTTTCTGTTCTGCTAGAGCCTTTGGGGCAAACGTTTGTTGACAGCCTAGAGTAAACAGTGTATTATCTCTACCAATCCGAAACGGAAGGGAGGTGAAGAGAGTTGTCCCATGTCTTTCGTGAGGTCTTGGTTCGTGAGTTCCGAAGAAGGCGTGGTGAGATTTCGCAGTCTTTGGCGGATACTGGTCTCATCGCAGTGCTTCTTCAGTATCCCAAGCAAGACGAGAGATTCCTTCGTAAGCTTGCCAAACAGCACGACGGAGTAGCAATGCTGCAGGGGCTTTTCGAGATGTGCCCAAACGGGGATCTGAGGGAGCTGATCAGGGTGTCCCGCCGATGGGCGATGAAGGATACCTCTCAGGGAGCCTTCCTGGACCTTATCGATTGTGCTGATCGGGTTCTTCGAAGTCGCGCCCGAGCAGCGAGAGAATCTTCGGACAACGACCATGCCCATTGAGCCCCGCTTTCGTGCCTAGCACGAATGACGGGGCTCTCGTTTTTTATGATGTAAGCTGTACAATTCAGAAGTGTGTATTCAGTTTTCAGTCTTTTCCGACAAAGTTTATCCACCCGTCTTCATGTTTTGGCCCACAAACCATCTTTCCGCTCGAATCTCTTTCACAAGCATCACGATCGTCATGATGAGTGTTGTGTAATATACCTCCATATTTATTCCATACGTAGGTTCCACGAACTTCTACTTTATCACCAATTTTTACTGGTACCCGATAAGCCCTCTCTAGATTATGTGCAATTAAAATAGTTTGGCGTGGAGAGATCTCGATAACGAAACGTTGGTGAGGAACCCCCTCGTGATCGTCTTCCAATATCTTAACCACACGCCCTTTAGCAGTAAGTGGTACATCGAAGATCTTCTTTTCAAATGCTTCTTCAGCCACTATCATAGCTTTATGCTATATTATAGCAACTGTTTTATTTTTACTTCTTATTGTAAAATACTTTGGCGATGGTTTTATAGAGCACGCTTCATACTGTGAAATGCAAGATTTATTAGTATTCTTGCGTGCTGCGACCACTTCGTGCGCTACGCAATCAACTAAGACTTCTATTTTATTAGGTTGCTGGAGATTATTTAGTTATGGTGTTATATCGCAAATACAGGCCTCAGACTTTGGCAGATGTAATCGGACAGGAGCACGTACGCGAGCCGCTCCTTGCTTCGTTTAAAAGCGGAAAAATATCTCATGCCTTTCTTTTAAATGGTCCTCGCGGTACAGGTAAAACTTCTGTTGCTCGTATTTTAGCTAAAGTACTGAATTGTCAAACAAACAAAGATTTCGGTGAGCCATGCAACAGATGCAGCTCGTGCTCAGCAATAGCTGGCGGTTCTTACCTGGATCTACTTGAAATAGATGCAGCCTCCAATCGAGGAATTGATGAAATAAGGGATCTGCGAGAAAAAATAAAACTTTCTCCAGCTTTGGGCAAGTACAAAGTTTACATCATAGATGAAGCTCACATGCTAACACCCGAAGCATTCAACGCGCTTCTGAAAACTCTCGAAGAGCCTCCGGAACACGCTGTTTTTGTACTGGCAACTACGGAGCCGCAAAAAATTCCAGCCACTATTGCTTCGAGAACAACTCGCTACGATTTTAAAGTGCCAACAGTCGAGCAAATAAAAGAAAAACTCTCTCTTATCTCCGAAAAAGAAAAATGGAGCCTACACGGAGATTCTTTGGAAGAAATTGCCAAAATGGCCGGTGGTGCTTTCCGTGACGGTGAGGTTTTGTTAGAAAAAGTAGCGTCAGTAGATACAACTGCCAATCTGCAAAAAACAAGGGAAATACTTGGTAAAAAAGAGTTCACTACGACGGTCAACTTCTTAGAATTGATAAACTTGGGCCAAACAAAAGAGGCTCTTATTTGGTTGGATAATTACGTGCAAGAAGGGGGAAGCGTACGGATTTTAGCTGAGAGCGTTTTGGACGCTTTGCGAAAGACCCTTCTCATTAAAGTAGGTGCGACTTCTGTGCTTGGTGTTGTGACAGAAGAAGAGCTTGAATGTCTAAAAGCGATCGAAAAGAAACTAACTAAAGCTAGAGTACTTGAGCTGACTACTTATTTTAATAGAACAATTGAAGAATTAAGAGACGCAACAATTCCACAATTGCCTTTGGAGATCGCTATAATCGAAGCGACATTAGAGATAGATACAGCTGTGAATAAACAAGAATCAACGGGTATTATAAATACTCAAATAGATAATAATATCTTAGAGAGTAAAGTAATAAAAGCTGAAAAACCAAAACCAACAAAGAAGGTCCGGGAAAAAGAGTCCAGGGTTGAGAAGAAAACAAATCCAGGCGACAAAAAAGTTGTCAGTCAAAGTAGACTCCTAGCAAAACTTCAAAAAAAATGGAGCATGGTTCTAAAAGAAGTCAAGTTAATAAATAGTTCGCTAGAAATGTTTTTGCGCGGCGCAAAACCGGTTGATCTTGATGAAGATTTACTGACGATAGAGTTTGGTTACCGCTTTCATAAGGAAAAAGTAGAGGAAAGAAAATATCGAGATGTGGTTGAGAAAGTTTTGGGGAAGATTGCTGGGGCCCCGCTTCGTATGAAAGGCGCTGTAGCTCCAAAGATGCAAGAGGAAAAAAAGAAACAGCAGCCTGAGCCGCTCGAAAAAAAAGAAGAGGCTGATCCAGCACAGGTGTTTGGCACTTTAGACTAGGTAATAGGTGACAAGTGACAAGTGACAAGTAACAAGTTAAAATAAACATGAAGGAGTTAAAAAGAGGTGTTTTATGTTTGACAAAATAAAACAAATGTATGAACTAAAAAGAAAAGCCGATCAGCTAAAAAAAGAGCTGGAATCTGAAGTAATTGATGTAGAGAGTGGTGAAGCCAAGATAAGAATAAACGGCGCCCAAAAAATTATTAAATTAGAATACCCTGCTGATATAAACCCGGAAAAACTTAAGGACGCGATTAACAAAGCGATGGATGAGGCCCAAAAAGTCGCTGCGAAGCGCATGCAAGGTATGATGGGAGGCCTCGGCGGCCTGCAAGATTTGCTTAAATAACTCCTTAAAAATGCAATGAGCGGCCTGACTTTCATCAAGCCGCCCGTGAGATCCCTCTCGCTGATGATCTACTCGTAGATTCTGACTCGCATTCCAGTAAACCCGAAAAACCAGACCCACTGAGCGTTATGGAGTTGAAGCCCGACACAGCCATGACTTGTAGGATTGTTTCCAAAGTCGCTGTCATCATGCCACCAGTCTAGGTGAATGCCGTATGATCCGTAGAAGTACATAGTGAACAAGACGTTGGCGACATGGTAACCCTCGCCAGACATGGTCGCGTTGAAGACCTGTGTCCAGACGCTGTATTCTCCAAGTGGTGTGGCGTTCCACAAACCGACACCAACTGGTGCCTGAAAGATATCGTCATCGACGTCATCACAGTAAGCATGCAGTTGCTGGTTGGCGCGGTCTACCCCCACCCATTTCTGTCCACAAGCAACAAAGGGGGACGGTTCACCTTGCCTGGGGATGAAAACAAAGGCGGAGTAGACAAATCCGTGTCCACCACTCGCGAGTTCAATCTCGTACCACTTGTTTACCCAGTTGGGGAAAGAACCAAAGGTTGATATAGACTGGTTCCAGTTTAGCCACATTTGGCCGTCTACTACACCTAGGATCTTGACCTCTTGGCCCAAGCCCAGAGTGCCAATCGGATCGTACTCGTTACTAGCTGTTGAATATACGTCAACTACGCCGACGGCAATTCCGGTGCCATTTCCAA
>DASVHF010000003.1:0-2213 GCA_036382695.1 Candidatus Nanoarchaeia archaeon
GGGCTAGCGCCTTGCATACACCCCAGGGGTAGAGTGACTGAATGGATGTCAGGGAGGCAACTTCTTGCGTCCAACCAAACTCCGAATACTGGCGGTTTACTACAAGGTAGTCAGTCTTATCGGGCTAAGCCGATAAGGCTAAAGGAAAACAATCCAGACCATCGATTAAGGTCCCTAAATGAGGCTTAGTGGTAAAGGTTGTAGGAATGCGTAGACACCCAGGAGGTTGGCTTAGAAGCAGCCATCCTTTAAAGAAAGCGTAACAGCTCACTGGATGATTGGGAAGGTGCGCCGAAAATGTATCGAGGCTAAACAAAATACCGAAGACGGAGAACTTGTCCGTAGGACAAGAATAAACAAATACTACCAATACTACCAATAAGTACCAATATTTAAATATATTGAATTATTTGTAGTATTTGAAATTTGTAGTATTGGTTATTCTCGCCCTGCGGGCGAGTTGGTAGGGGAGCGTTGATATTGCGGTGAAGCTGACCTGTAAGGGTTGGTGGAGCGGTATCAAGTGAGAATGCCGGTATGAGTAGCGAGATGCCAGTGAGAATCTGGCACGCCGTATGCCCAAGGTTTCCGTCTCAACGTTCGTCGGAGACGGGTTAGTCGGATCCTAACCTGAGTCCGCCAGCTGGCGGGGTAGGGGATGGACAAACTGTTTATATTCAGTTACAAGGAAAAGACCGTTATTTTCAAGCGGAGCTTGGAAACAAGCTTTGCTTATTACCTGGGGATTGACGAAGATGGAGGAACTGAGGCTCCAAATGACAGGGGCTTTAAATCACGAAGCAGTTTTTGATGGCAAATCCGCAAGAACATTTAACTGAGTGATGAATAAAAGTCTGCGCCGCAAGGCAAAGGCGATTTGGTTTTTTTCAACTTCCGAGAAAAGATTCGCAGGGAGGGATTTTTCTTTCCGTACCGCAAACCGACACAGGTGGGCTGGTAGAGAATACTAAGGCGGATGGGAGAAAGAGGTTTAAGGAACTCGGCAAATCAGCTGGGCGTAACCTATGGGAGATGCCCTGCCGCCCAAACTTCTCTTCGGAGAAGAATGTTGGCGGCCGCAGCTAATGATTGCTTGGCGACTGTTTAACTAAAACACAGGTCTCCGCAAACCCGTAAGGGAAAATATGGGGGCTGAGGTCTGCCCAGTGCCGGAAGGTTAATTGAGGGGGTTTATAGCTCCCAATCGAAGCCCCGGTGAACGGCAGCAGTAACTATAACTGTTCGATGGTAGGAACGCTTACTGCCATCGTAAAATCTGGCTATATGCTGGAAAAGCTGGCAATCTTGACATTACTCGTTTTATGTGTAATGCTACACATAGAGCAGTGAAAATATGTCAAGTACAGCCAATCAGCAGGAAAGACTAGAAGTTTTAAAGGGATGGATTGTTGGTTTTGTTGATGGTGAAGGGTGTTTTTGTATTAGCATTAATAAGAACCCTACTAATAAGATCGGCTGGCAGGTGATGCCTGAATTTGTTGTTACCCAAGGTGAGAAAAGTATTGAAGCCTTGAAAACAATTCAGCGCTTTTTTAACTGCGGACGAATTTTTATCAATCGTCGACACGACAATCATAAAGAAAACCTTTATCGATATTGTATTCGTTCCCTTCAAGATTTGAGAGAAAAGGTTATTCCTTTTTTTGAAGAAAATCGGCTTAGGACAAGTAAAAGAGAAGCTTTCAAGCAATTCTCAAAAGTTCTTAAGTTGATGGAAAAAGGGACACATCTTAAAATAGAAGGGATTAGAAAGATAGCGATAATGGCTCAGTCTATTAATCGTCAAAAAACCCCAAAATTTCTAGAATCCTCAGAGGCCATACGCCAGACCCGCCAAAAATTGCATATTTAGGCGGGAAGATATGGTCCACATCCTGAAAATTTCACAGGATTTGAGCGAAGTTCCTTGTCGAGTAAGTTTCGACCCGCATGAATGATTTAACGACCAAGCAACTGTCTTAAACCTTTACCCAGCGAAATTGAAATGGCTGTGAAGATGCGGCCTAGATGCTCTAGGACAAAAAGACCCCGTGGAGCTTTACTATAACTTGGCGTCGGAATGAGATTCAAAATTGTCTAGTGTAGGAGGGAGCTTGTGCGCAGCACAAGAATAATCAAATACTACAAATACATACCAATACTACAAATATTTCAATATTTTATTGATTTATTGGTAGTATTTGAAATTGGTA
>DASVHF010000004.1:0-27375 GCA_036382695.1 Candidatus Nanoarchaeia archaeon
TAAGTCTTCTCAAAGCATCTTTAGACAGATCAGCAGCTTTAACTTCTGGTAGTGGAACAATCTTGTAGGCTCGCATATACGAGCCATTGTACATACCCTTCATGCAGTATCAACCGTTCTGCATGTATCGGGTCCTAGACATTTACTATAAAATAAAAATCTGGTCAGAAATCATTAACCAATGGTTATTTTGAAATCTCAAGAAGCTCTTGGAGAACAATCGGTAGTGATGTAACACCATCACTACCGCTAAAATGACCAAATCCGTTTACCACGATTGTTTTCGAACTTAGATTCTTCTTGAAACTAACACTATTTTCGACGGGTACGTATGAGTCGTCCTCTGAATGAATTGCGACAAATTTTTCACATTTCTTCTTTACTTCATCCCAAAGTATCGGTTCATGGAAAAAGTTTTTTAACTCTTTATACTTTAACGGGTTATCAAAAGCGGCCACTAACACTGCTCCGCCAATAGATGCTTTCTTTGGTAATCTCTCTAGAAATCGTAAAATAGTTATACAGCCCAAGGAATGTCCAATCATAAACGTATTTTTGTCGACTTCACCAGCGATTGTCCCCAGGTATGGCACCCATCGAGATTGCTCTGGTTGGTTGGTGTTTGGCATTGCTGGTACCTGCGCACTCCAGCCTCGATTTACCATTTCGGCTGCGAGCCACGGAAACCAGCCCTCCTCCGGACGGCCTTCCCAACCATGAATGATGATTAATCTTTTCTTAAACTCGTTTTTCATAAATCAGTTTCTTCAATTTTATAACTTTTTTTAAGTTTAGACATCCCCACTTTATGAACTTTAATTGCTGCCGCTTTTTTATTAATTACACCACCAATAACAGTATTATAAATTTTCTTTTTCATCGCGAAGAAATTGTAGGTTTTGGTTGAGAGTTTGTCAAAAGAGGAGTTTGGTCACTTCGCAGTAATGGTGAACTTACTAGTATTGTAGAGAAGTGTAAACAAGTTTTTAGTTTTTGGCACAAAGAAGATAACCGTACCAGTGACTGTTTCGTCTGCATTAACCTGTTGATCTCGAAGTTCAACTTTACCCTTAGGTAGATCAAAACTGTTCGCTAAGTACGGTGCGGCAGTAGTGTAATATGGATAGGCTTTGTTTTCATCGTCTTTTAATTTAAGGTTGAATATTGAAAAATATAGCGTTTGTTTACTAGAATTTTTAACTGTTAAGTCTATTAAAAGAAAGTCGTTTGCATCAGCTGAAGGCTCAGAGAATATTTTCGACGTGTAATGACTTACATTCCCAACAGATGGCGTCAGCTCCCCTTGTGCCTGGGCAGAAGCCGTAGCCTCTCTCAAGGATTTTTCCAGGAATACGACCCTGGATTTTAAATTAGTGTTTTCTTTTCCCAACTCTGCTAGCTGGGCACTCTGAGAAGCCATCTTATCTTCTAGTGAGTTTTTATCTCCGCTAAGTCCTCGCACCTTACCCTGCTGCCATAGATATACTCCTGCTACTGCGGTAATAATCAAAACAACGGCTATAACAATGGTGATAATAATTGGTTTTTTGTTACCCTTAGGTTTAGGGGGTGGTGAGGCTTCGGATTTCAGAACCTCGGCTTCTGGAGTTTTTTGCGGTTCTTGAGCAGTTTCTTCCATCGCTGAAAAACTCTAACACAAACTAGCGTTGTTTTGCAATACATACACAAAAAGAAAAGAGCCTTGTGGCCCTTTCCGATTATTCATTCTTAATTCAAAAATTATTACTTCTTTAGTATTCGCCCATTCCACCTGGCGGCATGCCAGGTGTAGCTTCTTTCTTTTCTTCCGGAATATCTGTCACTAATGCTTCAGTAGTCAACACCATCATTGCAGTTGAATAGGCGTTTTGCAGCGCAGTTCGTGTTACCTTGACTGGATCGATGACCCCTGCTTTTACCAAATCTTCAAATTTACCAGTCAATGCGTTGAAACCTTTGTCGCCTTCACTTTTTTCTACTTCGCGTACCACCCAACCAGCATCCGCGCCTGCGTTTGCGGCAAGTACCTTAAGTGGCTCGCGGAGAGCATGTTGCAATATCTTAATTCCAACCACCTCGTCTCCGCTTACCTTTACAGAATTTAATAGCCCAGCTGCCCTAATCAAAGCGACTTCGCCACCAACCACATAACCTTCTTCGATCGCCGCCTTTGTCGCCTGCACGGCGTCGTTGACTCGTTCTTTCTTTTCTTTAAGTTCAACTTCGGTCGCTGCCCCAACATTTACTACTGCTACTCCCCCAGAAAGTTTGGCTAGACGTTCTTCTAGTTTTTCCTTGTCAAAATCACTAGTAGTTTTCTCGATCTGTTTTTTGATCTGAGCAATTCTCGCATCGATTTTAATTTTTGCTCCTTTACCACCAACAATAATTGTATTGTCTTTGTCAGACGTAATCTTATCAGCCTTACCTAACATCTCAGGAGTAACTGAATCAAACTTGATTCCAGTATCTTCACTAATCATCGTTCCACCAGTCAAAACAGCAATATCCTCAAGCATTTCTTTTCTTCTGTCCCCAAATCCTGGTGCTTTGACCGCTAAAATATTCATTGTCCCGCGTATCTTGTTAACCACCAATGTTGCCAACGCTTCGCCTTCAATATCATCGGCGATTATCACCAGCTCTTTGGCGGTTTGAACTAATTTTTCTAGTAGCGGGAGGAGGTCAGCGATAGCGGTTATTTTCTTATCAGTAATCAAAATATGGGGGTTTTCAATACTTGCTTCCATTTTGGCCGGATCAGTAACAAAATATGTGGAAACAAACCCACGGTCAAATTCCATACCTTCTTTATACTCAACATTTGTCTCCAGACCCTTTGATTCTTCAACGGTTACAACTCCATCGTTACCCACCCTTTCTAGGGCCTCAGCGATCAAATTACCAATTGTCGGATCTGCTGCGGAAATAGTGGCTAGCTGAGCCTTTTCCTCCCTCGAAGAAACCTTTTTTGCTGCCTTTTTAAGGGCCTCCACAACCACGTTTACACCTGCCTCAAGACCACGTTTCATAGTCATTGGATTTGTCCCAGCAGTGATGTTTTTCAAACCTTCTTCAGCAATTGCCTGGGCTAAAATCGTCGCAGTAGTAGTTCCATCTCCAGCAACATCATTAGTTTTTGAAGCGGCCTCTTTAATAAGTTGAGCACCCATGTTTTCGTAAGGGTCCTCTAGTTCAATTTCTTTAGCTACAGTCACACCGTCATGAACTACATTTGGTGCTCCCCATTTTTTATCTAGGGCGACGTTGCGGCCTTTTGGACCTAAAGTAGTCGAAACGGCGTTAGCCAGTTTATTTATACCGGTTAATAATTTTTTTCTAGCTTCGTCTGAGTAAGCAAGTTGTTTTGCCATATTGTCTCTTGTTGTCGGCAGTGACCGGTAACAAGTAGCAAGTGACAAGTTGGACAATACTTGTTACCTGTTACTTATCACTTTTCACTCTAAGATTGCCATCACGTCTTCGAATTTGACTAGTTTAAGCTCTTTCCCTTCAACCTTTATTTCATCTCCGCCCCATTTTTTATATAGAACAGTATCTCCAGCTTTAAATTCTGCTTTTTCCTCATGATCAGGGTGTTTTATGGGCGCTCCGACTGAAAGAACTTTTCCTTGAGCAGGTTTTTCCTGGGCGGTGTCGGGCAAAACTATACCAGAAGCAGTTACTTCTTCCGCTTCTTGCGGTTCGATTAGCGCATATCCAGCCAATGGTTTAATTTTTGTTTTTACTTTCGAAGTCATAATAGAAATTTAGAAAGTTACCGAGGCAGCTGCGAAGACCTCAAATTCAAATCTATCAGTCTTACACAGATTTTGCTAAAAGATTTTAGCGGGGATCAGCAAATTTGTCAAGTCCCCTTGGGTTTTTTTACTTTTTCCTCAAGATAATCAACGAACTCTTTACCAAATTCTGGATTGCTAATAGCAAAATCGACTACTGTTTTTAGATAGCCAAGTTTATTCCCAGTATCGTAATAAGTACCGTTTTTAATTTCCACACCATAGACTTTTTCTTTTACTGCCAATTCGCTTATCGCATCGGCCAACCAAAGCTCTCCTCCTTTTCCTGGTTTGAGATTCTCAATTATCGGAATTATTTGCGGGGTTAACAAAAAACCAGAAACAGAGGCAAGGTCGGATGCGGTGTAAGATGGTCCAGGTTTTTCTCTCAGCTTTTTTACTTGAATTACCCTTTCGTCTACTTTCGGTCCTTCTAAGAATCCATATTTATTTTTATCCTCTTCTTTAGATGTCCGGATTGCTGATAGTACCGACCCACCAAATTTCTCGTAAACATCAATCATTTGGGCTGCCCGGGGTGGATCGGAATAAATAAAATCGTCGCCCCACAAAACCAAAAATGGTTCGTTTTCAACCAAATGCTTTGCGGTTCGTATGGGAATCGCAGTTCCGTATGGCCCCTTTTGTCTTACGTAAATAAAATTGGCAAGTTTTGCCAGTTTGCGAATCTCTTCAAGTTGCTCCCTCTTCCCGACTTTTTCCAAGAAATATTCTACATCATAGGTGCGATCAAAATGATCCTCAATCGCCCGTTTTGAAGGACCAGTCACGATAATGATATCTTCGATTCCGCTAGCTACCGCCTCTTCAACCACATATTGAATTACTGGCTTATCGACTACTGGCAGCATTTCCTTCGGCATAGCCTTTGTCTGCGGCAAGAAACGAGTCCCATACCCAGCTGCTGGAATTATGACTTTGGTCACTTTTTTCATTTTGTCTTCCTATAAATGAAGTTTCTTTTGCTAGCTAAAAAGTGTTTTTAATGTTATCATATCAGGAAGCTAAAGTGCAATGTAACTATGACCCATGATACTTTATTTGAAGGGGGGTGTCATCCGTGCGAAAAAATCCGTACCAACGAGTAGGTGTGTTTGTTGACGTTCAAAATATGTACTACTCGGCAAAAAATTTATACAGGGCAAAAGTAAATTTCGCTAAAATATTAGAGGATGCGATAGGCGGTCGGCAACTTATTCGAGCGGTTGCTTATGTCGTCCGCGCTGAAGAACCTCTGGAACAAACTTTCTTCGATGCTTTGGAAAAGTCTGGTTTTGAAGTTAAAGTGAAAGATATCCAGATTTTCCCTGGTGGAGTCAAAAAGGCCGACTGGGATGTAGGTGTTGTTATCGATATGATTCGGCTTTCGAATAAGCTAGACGTGATGGTACTTATATCTGGAGATGGTGATTATGTTCCAGCAGTTGAGTTTTTGCGTAACCAGGGCCATCGAGTAGAAGTAATGGGTTTTGGTCCTAGCACTTCTAATAAACTAAAATCGGAGTCTGACGAATTCATTGATCTAGACGTTGATCACCAAAAATATCTCCTTACCACCAGACCTAACCGGAAATCCAAATTTGGGCCGATCAGTAAAAGGGTTGGGTAAATGAAGATTTTGGGTATTGAAACTAGCTGTGACGAAACAGCGGCAGCTATTGTTGCTGATGGTTCGGAGATTTTATCTAACATACTCACTTCATCACTCCCCTTTCACTCAAAAACTGGTGGGATAATACCAGAAATCGCTGCTAGAGAGCAAATAAAAAGTATAATTCCAGTAATTGAAGAAGCTGTTAAGCAGTCGAGCTGTAAACCACTTCGCGATTTTCAACCCCTTCGTGGTTTACAAGCTAGGAGTAAAAGGAGCTCGATTTCTCGGTCGGTCGATGGTTATAAAACTAGCATAGACGCTATCGCTGTAACTTACGGTCCGGGCTTGATTGGATCACTTCTAGTCGGTGTTGAAGCTGCGAGGGTACTCTCTTACGTATTGGATAAACCGCTTATTCCAGTTAATCATCTTATCGGCCATCTTTATTCTGCTTGGCTCCAAGCCCCTAAACCGCCAAAATTTCCAGTTATTGCTCTTATTGTATCAGGAGGTCATACTGAACTTCTACTTGTTAGGAGTCACGGTCGTTGGAAACATTTGGGTGGTACAAAAGACGATGCTGCCGGTGAAGCATTCGATAAAACAGCCCGCCTTCTAGGATTAGGATACCCCGGCGGCCCAGCTATAGAAAAGGCCTCTCTTTCTGGGAATCCATCTAAATTTAACTTACCTCGCCCATTGATTAATGAACCAAGTTACGATTTCTCTTTTAGTGGGCTTAAAACTGCTACTACCAACCTGGTTAATCAGTTGGCCGGTTCTTCAGTTACTCAAAAAATTAACACCAAAACAAAATCTCAAACCAGGTCTTTGACGAACCGCCAAATTATTGATTTATCTGCCTCTATCCAGGAAGCGGTTGTTGATGTGTTAGTAGCCAAAACCCTCAAAGCAGCTGGAAATTTTAACGCCCGCAATATTGTTTTAGGCGGTGGTGTTGCTGCCAATAAACGTTTGCGCGAGAAAATGATGTCCTCTTTTGGCAACCGCGTCTACTACTCAGAACCAAAATATTCTGTAGATAATGGTGCTATGATCGCCGCCGCTGCGTATTTTAATTTTTATCCGGTATTTTGGGGGAAAGTAAAGGCTGACCCTTCTATTTTAATTTAAATATTTACTTGACTTATTCTTTTTTCAACTAGCGGGACGATCTGGAAAAATCCCTCAGAAGCTTGGCAACTGTAGCTTACGTGCTGCTCTTCGGGAGATGGTATTCTGGTAGAGTAAGCTTCAAACTCAAAGAAATCTTTGTCTAAAATGAAGCCTTTCGTTTCCCCCCTTTCAATGGCAAGATTTTGTTTTTGTAATCGTTCGTAGCAAATCTCTTTAGGGCAATCTAGGTAGATTAGCAAGGAGCCTCCTCCGAAATCTTCAACAGTCTTTTTTAGAAGTTCTCTTTGCTCTCTTGTTTTTATATTAGCATCATAGATGCAAGCTTTACCAGATTTCACCAATTGTTCTATCGTCTTAGTTGCCAGCTGAAAAACTTCAGTCGAGCTTTTCTTAAAAATTGTCGCTCTCGGAGATAAAAAGGAAGTCATGTCTTCTTCATTCAATATTGTGAGAGGAAATTTCTCCACTAGCTTACGGGCAAGAGTAGTCTTTCCAGAGCCTGGAATACCGACTAGAATAATAACAAGTGGCTTTTTAAATGATGTTGATGGTCCTTTTAAAGTGCGGATATTATCCGCCGCGAGTGTTTCAAAATCTAAAAGCCCGTTGCTCATAAATAATAGTTTACCAAACCAAGTTTGCGCCTACTAGTAGTCAACGGTATAATAGCCTGTCATGGATAAAGTTTACAATCACAAAGAAATAGAAAGTAAGTGGTACGGCTTTTGGGAGAAAAATGGGTTTTTTACCCCAAAGATGGATAAAAAGAAAAACCCATATGTCATCATCATGCCCCCACCCAATGCTAATGGGGAACTACATATTGGCCACGCTACCTTTATTGCGGTGGAAGACGTTTTAGCTCGATTTCATCGAATGGCTGGCGATCCTACTCTTTGGTTGCCTGGAGCCGATCACGCTGGAATTCTCACCCAAGTAGTTTACGAGCGGGAATTAGAAAAAAAGGGTAAGACACGTTTCGACCTGGGGCGTGAGGAGTTTTTCGCGCAAACGTATGAGTTTAGTATGAAAAACAAAAAACATATGGAGGCTCAATTAAGAGCTCTTGGCGCCTCTTGCGATTGGACGCGAGAAAAGTTTACGTTAAATCCCGAGATTTCAAAAGCAGTTTACACAACCTTCAAAAAACTTTATGACGACGGGTTAATTTATCGGGGAGAAAGAATCATTAACTGGTGTGGCCGCTGCGGAACCGTTCTTTCCGATCTAGAGGTCGAACACGAAGAAAAAAAAGGAAAACTCTGGTTTATAAAATACCCACTAAAAAACTCAAGTGTCAAAGTTCAAATGTCAAAATTTATCACTGTGGCCACAACCCGACCCGAGACGATGCTTGGCGACACTGCTGTTGCAGTCAACCCGAAAGATTCACGATACAAAAAATTAATCGGTCAAATCGTTATTCTGCCTTTAATGAATCGCGAGATCCCAATAATTGACGACCCTGCGGTAGACCCTGGGTTTGGCACTGGAGCTGTCAAGGTTACTCCAGCCCATGACCCAGTTGATTTTGAAATTGGCCAACGAAACAATCTAGAAATTATTTCTGTTCTAGGCCAAGATGGCCGTTTATCTACCAATGCAGCCGAATTTTCGGGTCTAAAAAAAACCGAAGGACTCCAAAAAATCATCGAATCTCTAACAAAACAGGGACTTATCGAGAAAGTTGAAGACTACAAACATTCTGTCGGTGTATGTGAGCGATGCAGATCAACTGTTGAACCCCTTGTGTCCAGACAATGGTTCATAAAAATAAAACCGCTGGCAAAACCTGCACTTGACGCAGTCAAGCAAGGTATGGTCCAAATTCTCCCGAAACGATTTGAGAAGATCTACTTTAACTGGCTAGAAAATATTCGTGATTGGTGCGTCTCACGCCAAATCTGGTGGGGCCACCGGTTACCTGTTTACTACTGCCAGGAAATTAAGACCCCAGAATGTGAAAGGCGGGATGGGGTTTTTGTTTCTGTTGAAAACCCAGAAGAATGTCCTTTTTGTAAATCGATAAAAATAAAGCAAGATCCCGACACATTAGACACTTGGTTTTCTTCAGGCCAATGGCCTTATACCACTTTGGGCTGGCCGGAAAAGAAACAGGGAACAACGATCAAAGAGCAGCGAACAGGTAAAGAACAGTTTATCTCTGATTTTGATTATTTCTACCCAACTAGTGTGATGGAAACTGGGTACGATATTTTATTTTTCTGGGTCGCCCGAATGATTATGCTAGGACTGTATGCAACGGGTAAACCGCCTTTTCGTACGGTCTTCCTCCATGGATTAGTCCGCGACGAACACGGACAGAAGATGAGTAAAAGTCGCGGAAATGTAGTCGATCCACTTGACGTAGCTGAAAAATATGGTGCTGATGCAGTCCGTATGGCGCTTGTTTTCGGTACAAGCCCAGGTAATGATATTAATCTTGGCGAAAGCAAAATCCAAGGAATGAGGAACTTTACAAACAAGCTTTGGAACATCGGAAGATTTATTCTTTCGAATCAATCTCAAAGGCAAGGGGCAAAAGGCAAAAGGCAAAACTCCAAAGAAGACAAGTGGATTTTGGAAGAATTAGAAAAAACGAAAAGGAAGGTTACTACTGATATCGAGAATTATCGCTTTGGCCAAGCGGCGGAAGAACTTTATGATTTTATCTGGCACAAGTTCGCAGATAAATACGTGGAGCACTCAAAGACGCGAAGGGAAGAAGCGCAACCTATCTTGGAAAAAGTATTCGAAGAGTCTCTCCGCCTCCTCCACCCCTTCATGCCTTTTATCACCGAGGAACTTTGGCAGAGGCTACCAAACAACAAGGGTAGTATAATGGTCGCTCTCTGGCCTACTGATACTTGATGGTTGTATCGTGACTTATCCTTCTTTCTGCCCTGAGGATTCTTCTGGGAGTTTTTCTTCCTTAATTTCTTCCTTCGCTCCTTCTTTTGCTCCTTCAGGTTTTTCAGCTTCCTCTGGCGCTTCCTTCTCGGCCTTTTCGGCAATTGCTTCGACTTCTTCAGGGGCGGGAGCTTCTTCTACAACCTCTTCTTTCATTTCGGCAGTTTGCACAGAAATAACCACCTCTTCTGGGTCGATTTTTACTTCCACTTTATCCCGGTCAATTTTTAGATCTTTCACGTGAATAGTTTGGCCAACTTCGGTGAGATTTGAAATATCAATTATTATTTCGTGCGGAATGTTCCCAGGCAAAGATTCGACTTCTATTTCATTTATTGTCTGGAGGATAAGCCCAGTACCAGATTTTTCAGCCGGTGCCTCGCCTTCGAGCTTTATCGGAACGTGGGCAGTAATCTTCTCCTTCAAATTAACTTTATGGAAATCGATGTGAATAATTTTGTCAGTAACCGGGTCTTTCTGAACGTTAGGGATAAGTGCTGGGTAGGATCCTCCCTCTAGTTTCACTTCAACTACACCTGTCTCACCAGCCAACTTAAATAGTTGTCGGAAATCTTTTTCCGCCACCTGAAGCGCCTGCGATTTGATGTCTTTACCAAATAAGTTAGCTGGTAATATACCTTCGCTGCGCAATTTTTTCACTTTTTTTCCGAGGGTTTTTCTTGGTTCAACAGAGATTGATAGCTTCGCCATAATTTATTCCCATGATAATTATATCTCGCTAGAGAAACAAGCGCGAGATGTAATATAGCGATTATAAGCGTATAAGTCAACTTGAAAGAATGAGTTAATTGCGAGTGATTTTTGGGGTGGTTACGCGTGATCTAGTTTTTCTTCTACCTAAAACTCTAATTTGGTTAAGAGTAATTTTTTCTGTTTCTTTTTTAATATCCAGCACATTATCGCTGCTAAGCGGGCCTTTTGGGATTTCAATTATCGGGGCCTGCACGATTGCTTGATTACCACCGACGGAGACGGCAAATATTTGTTCGCGTCCGCAAATCTGGCAAGTGTAACGGGCCAGTATTGAGTTTTTTGTTTGAGAGACTATCTCAACCGATTCGGACTCAAAAGAACTGCCACAACTACAACCCCACTCTCTGCCAAATTGTTCCTCAAATTGTTTGAATACATCGTCATCCATTTCTTAACAGTATAGCAAAATAGGTAGCTTAGCTCAAGGACAGTCTCCTGGTCAAAAGTTTTTTTCAAGAGTTGCTTCGATTGCATCTAGCAATTCCTCTAGCCCCTGGCCTTCTTTGATTAGATTTTGATAAGAACCTTTTAGAAACCCTGGTAGTTTGTCTTTTTCAATGTCTACCGAAGCAGCTATGGCTAGGTTTCTTTTTGCCTGTTTTATTTTCATCTTGGCCTCTTCTACGCCACCAAGAATTGCCTTTTCTCCTTTATCGTTAGATGCGGCCTCAAATAACATTAAGCCGCCTATAGCTGATTTTGTAGCCGCAGAAATGTTTTCAGCAAAGAAAAGGTAGTCTTTTGTCTGTCTCATTGGTTCTTTAAACCAGGGTAAAATATCCGGCCAAAAGAAGTTGCCCGTCGCCTCTTCACTGGCCTTGAAGGCACTTTCTGCCCGTTGGGCTTTTAAACTAGCTGCGTCGAGATCGTCTGCCGCTAAACTTTTGCCCGCACCATCAATATTACGGTTACCAACGTGAATATTTGCTAAAAAGAGGGCTGGAGGTAAGATAATCACCCAACTTATTAGGGCTATTAAAGCCGCTAGAATCAGTCTACGAAGAACCAACGCTCGCCTTTTTACTTTTCCCAGTTTAGGGACAGACGCAATCAATTTCGGCGACTCGCTGGCCACTGGCGGTTTCTTCTCCGGCCCCTTTTTACGAAAAAATTCGATGGTTTCGATCAAGCCTTGAGGAAATGGGACCTTGGGTGTCCAACCAAGCTTTTCCTGAGCCGGGTTGAGTATTAGTGGATAGTAGGGCGGCTCAAATTCATCTCCTTTTATATTAACTATCTCCAGCTTACTAATGTTTTTTTTCAAGGCCTCGGCAATCGCGCGCTCAGTTTGTCTTTCTGGATTAATAATGTTGAAAATTTCCCCTTTGTGAAACCGTACCCCAGCCTTCACTATACCGAAAACAATATCTGTCACATAGGTAGGGTTGAGGGTCCTCAAGCCGTCCCCAACTAGTTCGATTTTCCCTTTGTTTAGTGCTTGATTTATTAGATTTGTTAGCGGAACACTTTCAGCCAGATTCATCCTGGGACCGTAGGGGTCTTTGATTCTGACTATTGTCGTTGCTAGATCGTATGTTTTAAAGTACTCAGCCGTCAGAGTCTCAGCGAAACGCTTTGCCTCACCAAAGGTAAGCTGGGCTGTATCGGCCTCTTTACCAAAGTAGGCTTCTAAAGAAACCTGAGACAAGGCCCCATGAAAAACTTCTGTCGAAGAAACTAAGAGAAACTTCGCTCCTCTTTCCACCGCTAAATCAAGCAGGTTCTTAGTCCCGAGAGAATTTACCAGCAGCGTCTGAAGTGAGAGCCTGCTAGAAGATAAATGCTCCTCAGCCGCAGCCAAATGAAAAATATGACTAAGAGAAATGTTACGCGAAAGCTTAAATTCCGGCTTATTAATATCCTCTTCCCAAAATGAAAAATAAGGCGAGCCAAGCAGCCCCTCGATATTTCCTCTTGAACCAGTAGTTGCCAGATTGTCGACGGCGATAACGCTGAAACCTTGAGCAATGAGCGCCTCACAAAGGGGCGAACCTAGAAAACTCGCACCACCAGCTACCAGAGCCGTTGGTTTTTTACTAGCGGTGTCGAATTTTAAATTGTCTAGTTTTGAGGCAGTTCCCATTTCATTTACATTCGGAGGTCTCCGGAAAATCGGCTCTTTCATCCAGTACTTTGTTGACCAGGCTGTCTGCCTCCCAATTTTCGCTCCGTTTAATGTGTTGGTAGTAGACTTCTCCCAACGAAGCCTCCAATTCCCTGACTCTAAAGACGAGAGTCCGCAGCTCGGGGTTTTTCACTTTAAATAATCCGTTCAACTGGTTTACCACTAGTTTTGAATCGAGAAGGAAACGAATTTTTTTCACTGGCGCAAAATTTTCTTTAATTTTTTCAAGAGCTAATTCTACTGCGGCATATTCGGCCCGATTGTTAGTCACACGGCCTAAGTATTTCCCGCATAATAACCGCTCTTTCCCCGCAGCTTTCTCAATCACAAAGCCCGCAGCTCCTGGACCGGGATTGCCTCTCGCCCCACCATCGCAAAAGACTAAAAGTTCTTCTTCATTTTTCATGAGAACCGCCCGCCTTCTTAATCACGACATATCTGTTTGGCTCCTCCCCAACAGACTCGCTAATTAAGCCGCCGTGATTTTTGACTAAAAGATGTATGCTCCGGCGCTGAGCTGGCGGCATAGGTGGGAGTTCAACTGGATGTTTGCCTTTTTCTAGATGAACGACTTCCTTCTCTACCAAAGCCCGCAGAGATTCCTCCCTCTGTTGCCTCCAACCCCCTACATCTACAAGAACCGGTAGTCGGGGCTCCAAACCAAGTTTCTTATTTAAAGCAATCCCCAGTAGGAGCTGGAAGCTTTCTAAGTTTTCGCCGCGATAGCCGATCAATAACCCTAGTTCTTCTCCGGATATCTGTATTTTAATCAGTTCTTCGTCCGCTTGCACCTCAACCTCCGCTTCGATACTCATTTCTCGCAGAAAATCTTCGGTTAAGGTCTTGGCTTCTTTTTTTATCTTGCTAGAGGTAGTTTTGCTAGCCATGGTTTTAAACCTCCTGGTCCGGCAATTAAATACTGTTGGATTATACCGAAAACTGTACTGATAAGCCAATAAAGAGCTAGTCCAGCAGAAAAACGAGCACCGAAGATCAAAATAATAATCGGGATATAATAAGTCATCAAGCCTTGAGTTGATGACAGAGCGTCCCCAAGGTCAGGCTTAGATTCTTTCTTAGAGCTCTGCTGCTTAACCTCTGCTTTAGTTGGCTGTGCACTCATAACCATTTTCGATTGAACAAAAGATAAGGCGGCCGTTAGAAAAACTAGAATCCCTGGCACCGGAAAAGGCAAGTCTAAAATTTTGTAGGCGTCAGGCTGCCCCAAATCCCAAAAAAGAAAGCTGGTGTCTACACCCGAAGCAATAACCCTACTCAACGATTGAAATAACAAAATAAATACTACTAGTTGGACAATCATACTTATACAGCTTACCGCTCCAGCTGCTGGGCTTAAGCCGTGGTCACGAAATAGACGTGATTGCTCAGAGGCACTTCTACGCATATCATGGCCGTATTTCTTCTTTAACTCATCTAGTTTCGGCTTAAGATCACGCATCGCTTTTGTGTACCGAATACTTTGGGCGAAGAACGGATAAAATATAAGCCTCGAGGCAACCCCGATAACAATAATCGTCAGTCCAAGGTTATTAAAAAGTAGCTCATTTAAGGCAAGTAAAAATCGGGCAAAAATATCAATCATCTTACTGGGTCAGGACCTCCTTTCGAGAACGGATGACAACGGGTAATTCTGGCCAGTCCCATCAGAGATCCTACCAAAAGCCCGTTTTTTTCAATGGCTTCAATGGTATATTGTGAGCAGGTAGGCAAAAACCTGCAGCTACCCCCCGGCCAAATGAATCTACTCAGCGGAGATACGGATTTTTGATATAGCTCTATCAAGCCAATTACAGATTTCTTCATAGTTTGCCTGCCTCGCCTCTTTGTTACTTATCACCACAGCTTCAATTTGGTCAGGTAATTTGTCGATGTTTTTTCTGACAGCCTCGGAAAACAGTCGTTTCAGACGATTACGTTTTGCTGCATCACCAATCTTACCAGAAACAATAAAACCGACCTTCGGGGACCCTGTTGCCTCCGAGCCTATATGATAAACCAACTTAAAGAGCGGTGTATAAACTTGCTTTTTATTCGCCCAAGTTCTGCTCTGCGCTTGATTAATCTTTAATCTAAATTTCTCCGGTAACATGGTCTCAACTTGCCAGCTTCCTTCTTCCTTTTTGTCGTCTGGACTTAATTACTCGCCGACCACCTCGAGTTGCCATTCGCGACCTGAATCCAAGCTTCCTTTGCCTTTTTATCTTTTTTGGTTGGTACGTTCTTTTTGGCATTTTGGCTCTACTTATTAACCAGGACAGTATAGAAGGCGCCTCCCAGTTTGTCAATTTGAGGGTTGTTTCTTAGAATTTTGTGGCGTCGATAAAACACCTAATGTCAGATAGATCTCTTTTGCTACATTTTTAATCTCTTGACGCCTTTCGGGCGGGCCTTGTTATTATATTAGGGCCTCAAATTTCTGAGGGCAGATGTGACCTAAACGCCACCATCTAGCTTCAACAATACTGTAATACTGTCCAAATCTTATACTTAATATGGCTACGCTTGATAAGAATAGTCTTTGGGAATCCGTGTTGGCAGAATTGCAGATTTCGCTTTCTGGCGCCAATTTCCAGACTTGGTTTAAGGGAAAAACGCAAATGCTATCGGCAAACAATGGCACGGTCGAGATTGGCTGTGCTTCTGCTTACAATAAAGTCTGGATTGAGGAGCGTTATTTAGGGAAAATAAAGGAGATTATCGACCGTCTCACTAACTCTTCTAATACACTAGTATTTACTATCACTCCACAGAATTTACTAAAACCTCCGGCTCGAAAAAGAAACCAGGAAAACCCCACTGTACCTCTGTTCGAGGAGGCGGCTTCCCCATCTATTAAAGAGGCGCTGGAAACCGCCAACCTTAATCAAAGGTACTCCTTTTCAAATTTTATTGTTGGAGGGTCAAACCAATTGGCTTATGCGGTAGCAAAGGCGGTTGTAGAAGAACCGTTTGAGCAGTACAACCCTCTTTTAATCTACGGCGGTGTTGGTGTCGGAAAAACCCACCTCCTCCAAGCGACTGCTCAAGCGGTGTTCCTGCGACGTGCGCAGACAAGGTTGTTGTATTGTTCTAGTGAGACGTTTACTAATGACATGGTTGAGGCGATCCAAAAAAGGCAAACCTTCGATTTTAGGGCTAAGTACCGAAATGTAGATTTTCTACTAGTTGATGATGTTCAATTTATCGCCGGTAGAGAAAGCACTCAAGAAGAATTTTTCCATACCTTTAACGATCTTTATAGTCGGGGAAAACAAATCATTCTTTCCTGCGATCGAAGACCAGAGGAATTAGCTAATCTCCAGGAAAGGATAAAAAATCGGTTTATCGGTGGGATGGTAGCGAAAATCGACCCCCCAGACCTCGAGCTACGGGAGGCTATTCTACTCGCCAAGATTAAAAATGCCAGATTGGAAATCGACTTTCCGATAATTCGTTGTCTTGCCGAGAGCCTGGGCCCCAGCATAAGAGAGTTGGAGGGGGCACTACTACGAATTGCCGCAGTTTCAAACCTAACCGGTAAAAGAATTGATCTCCCCTTAGTCAAAACAACTGTCGAGCTGGAAAGGAAAAAAGGAAGTCCAAAGACAGTGGTGCTGGAAGCGGCAGCCTCTTTCTTCTCATTAACTCCTGCGGACCTCAAAAGCCAGCAACGATCGAAAGAATATGTTCTCCCTAGACAAATAGCGATGTACCTGCTCCGCCACGAAGCCCGTTTAGCATTCAAAGAAATAGCTGATTATTTTGGCGGGAAGGACCATACTACAGTTATTTACTCGGTCAACAAGGTGGAAAAACTTGTGGAAAAAGGTGGAGAAGCCGCAACGATTGTGGAGGAAATTCGTCGTAAGGCGTTTACTAGTTGAAAACCTCCGCAATTCTCCACCAAAATATTAAGTCTGCGGTAGGCACCAGATCCACCATTTCCACACCCTTTACTATTACTACTATAATATTACTATAATTAAAAATAATGAAAGTTAGTTTTATTCGAGAAAATTTTTTAAAGGCAGCTAGTCTAACTGTGCAGGTAGTCGGTTTAAAGCCCAGCTTACCAGTACTGAATAATTTCATGCTCTCCGCAGAAACAGGATTTTTAGAGCTAGTTGCCACAAACCTTGAAACTACTATTACATATAAAATCCCGGTAAAAGTTTTGGATGAGGGAAAGACAACAGTACCAGCAAGAGCTCTAATAGATTTTTGCCAGGCAGTGCGGAGTAGTCAAATAAATCTAGAAACCGAGAAAGAAAACCTTTTGATCCAAGCAGAGAGCTCACGGGCATCCATACCAACAATGAGTCCGAGCGAATTCCCCAAGGCTAGTAAGTTTGAATCTACGACCACCCTATCAATAAACAAAAGCAAATTTCTTGAGGGTGTCAGCCAGGTTGCTTTCAGCGCCGCACCCGAAGAAGGACGGCCGGTTTTAACTGGGGTTTTAGTAAAACCCGACGGCGAAAAGATAAATCTTGTTGCAACTGATGGGTACCGTCTAGCGGAGAAGGAGATTAAAGGTAGTGGCAAAATGGAATCTGGGGTACTTATCCCCTCCCGAGCACTTCGGGAAGGAGCTAAAGCGATTGCTGAACAGGAAGATGAAAGCATCGAAATGTCGGTCAATAAAGAGAAAAACCAAATTCAGCTAGAAACAAAAAACCTCACTATTTTGAGCCGCCTTTTGGAAGGTGACTACCCAAATTTTGAACAGATAATTCCCGCCTCATTTGTTGCTGAGATTATCGCAGATACCCAAGACCTTGTTAACTCGGTTAAACTTGCGGCTTTGTTTGCCAAAGAGGTCGGCAATGTTGTCAAATTATCAGTCGAGGGGAGCAGCCTTATCATCAGTGCTAGCACTGCCCAAGTTGGTGAAGCGCAAACCAGCTTGAGCGTTAAGCACAAAGGGGAGGACCTAAAAACAGCCTTCAACTCGCGTTTCTTACTCGAATCGTTAGGAACGATTAAAGACAAAGAAATTATCTTCAACCTTAGTGGTTCTACCAGCGCAGCTCTTTTACGCGGGAATCAAGATGCTAGTCTAACACATATAGTCATGCCGGTTAGAGCCCAAAGCTAGATGTTAAAGGCGTTAAGCGTTAGAAATTTCCGAAATTTACTTACTGCCAAAATAAAATTTTCGCCGGGGATAATAATAATAATTGGCGACAACGGTCAAGGTAAAACGAACCTTTTGGAGTCTATTTATTTCCTTTCCTACGGCAAACCTTTCCGGGGGCTTAAAGCCCAGGCAATTAATTGGCATAAAGACGAGGCAACAATCGCCGGGGAGACAGAAAAGGATAGAATTGAAATTATTATCCACCGTGACCAGGAGAACAAAACGTTCATCAACGGCAAGCAAAAAAAGGCAATTTCTATTCTTGGCCGTTTTGTTAGTATCGTTTTTCGACCTGAGGAGATTGAAATTATTAATGGACCGCCCCCGTTACGCCGGACTTGGTTGGACAAGCTAATCGCCACAATAAATAAAAATTACCTTTATGACCTGGTGAATTATCAGAGGACTCTGCAGAATAAGAATAAACTTTTGAAGCTTTCTTCGCCTGATCCCGCACAACTTGTAGTCTGGAACAGAGGCCTAGCCAAGTATGGGAGCAGAATTTGGCAGGAGAGAGAGGCAGTAACGGCAGTTATTAATCAAAATTTAAGGCGGGAGTCGCAAAAACTTGTTGGCAAGAAGGTTTTTCTTGACTATAAAAACCCGCTGAGTGGAAAAGACGGCCAGTTGGCAGAAAGCCTTTATTTAAATAAACTTGCTTCCCAGGAAAATTTGGAAAGGAGACTGCAAGCGACTATTTTTGGTCCTCACCGTGATGATTTCAAAATAATCATTGAAGAAAAGATGGGCAAGAACATTTTACAAAAGGAATTAGCATCCTTTGGCTCTCGAGCTGAACAGCGCCAGGCGGTCCTGCTTTTAAAAATGAATGAAGCAAAAATCTTTGCTGACTTTTTTGGAGAGGCACCGGTAATATTGCTTGATGACGCGGCTAGTGAACTAGATGAGAGGAATCGGCAGCTGCTATTTTCCCACCTTTACGCTCGCCAAATTTTCATTACCTCCACTAGTCTGGAAGCGTTGCCGGAGGCGGTGAAGAGTAAGGCCCAAATCTTAAAAGTAGAAAACGGTAGGTTTACCTCTAACTAAAGGTCTGGTTCTTGCGATGGTTCATTTACCGGCCCCTTACCGGCAGTAATTAACGCATGTTCTTCAGCCGAGGCTTGAACCCTAATAGCAACATGATTAGTACCGGCGAAAAACAATCCTTCACCAACATCAGCCGAAAGGAGCAAATTTTTCTCGCCTTCAGAGAGATAGAAGGTCGCAACAATTCTTTCAATCGCCGCAGAACTTTGTTTCATAAGAACCTGGATAGATGAATTGGTGACAATTGCCTTGCCGTAATCGGTATCTAAGAAATCCTCGACGTCTTGAGTTATGGTTGTTAAACCAAGATTATATTTACGTGCCCTTTTGGCAATAGCGTACATGAAGGAAGCCGAGTCTTGATATTTCATCATGTACCAAGCCTCGTCAACAATTAGCAACCGCTTCTTTTGGTTGCGCCTTATTCTGGTCCAAGCGTAATCGAGTATGATGAACATAGCGATTGGCCGCAGTTCATCCTGCATCTCAGCGATTGAAAATACTGTGAAGCTGTTGCGTAGATCTATGGAACTTGGCTGATCAAAAACGCCGCTCAAGGAACCACGGATAAATTTTTCCAGCCGCTCGGCCATACCTCGGGCAGCAGGATCCGCCATGTTTTGCAGAACATTATATAAATCACCAAGAAGCGGTGGCTCTTTTGTTTGGGTTGCCGGATCAGGGGTAATGCCCTTGAGTTTATAGGTGGTGATTAGAGCCCGATCTAAGAGAGCATCCTCAGTTGGAGTGAGGTCACCAAGCATTATTCTAAAAAGAGAATGGAGGGTGAGGATCTTTAATCCAAGCTCGTTCTCTCCTTCTTCAAAGACACCAGAAAGATCAAAGGGGTTAATTTTTACTGGTTGGTTTTGGGCGAATTTAATAAATTCTCCACCAATTGTAGTGGCCAAATTTTCATATTCGTTTTCTGGGTCTAGGATAATTACCTCTGTGCCAAATAGCAGCGAACGGAGCGCTTCAAGCTTAACCATATAAGTTTTACCGGCGCCAGATTTTGCAAAGACGACACTGTTGGCGTTTTCGAGTGTAAAGCGATCAAAAATAACCAAAGAGCCATTATGTTCGTTAATCCCGTAAAGCACCCCTTCATTAGCAGTTAACTCGGAACTTGTAAAAGGAAAGGTAGTGGCAAGAGAAGTCGTGTCCATGTTACGGATAACAAAAAGTTTATCCCAGGAATAAGGCAGAGTGGACTGGAAAGCTGGTTCTTGCTGCAAGCTCGCATGCTTGGTGATGATTAGTAGTGAGCCCGCCACCGCTTCGACCTGTTTGGTAATGTAGTTTAATTCTTCTATCGTTGGGGCTGGTATTTTGATGTAAAAGGAAAATTGAAAAAACCGCTCTATTCCAGTTGCCAGCTGTTCCTGTAATTCATGTGCGTCTTCCAAGGCCGTGCTAATAGCTGGATCGAGTACTCGTCCAGCTTGCATATCGCTGGCGATAGTAGCTTCCATCTCAGCGATTTTACGTCGCAGGTCATCAAGAACTCCCTTGGTTTGGGTAGGATAATAATGAAAAGAAATGTCCAGAGTATGATCGAAGTTGATTAAAGGAGCAAGCCAATTGGCCCCCACAAAGCGAGGGTAACCGGTGACAAAAAGAGTGCGGTAGTAAGTACCACCTATTCTTAGGTAATCGAAATCGATCTCCACTGCCGGTGGTGCAATGACATCTTTGACATCAATCATCCCACACCCCAAAGTTGTAGCTACTCTAGCACGAGTTTTTTGGTCCTCAAGTTCTTGGGGATCTACAGATCCGCGCTTCCTCCTCGATAGTAGATCAAACGCTCTCATTTTCGGACTCCTTATTAGCCTCTCCCATTACTGGTGAAACCTCAGGTTCCACAATTGGTGTTGTGTATTCCTTAGTGCCCAAAGCGGCCTTTTGCTCCCGAGAAATTTCGGGATTGTAAATATCATAAAAAAGCTCCACCAGCTCTTCCGTGTTTAAACGCACTGCCTTGACTCCAATACGATTAAACTGCTTTATGAGGTGTTCGATTTTTGGTTCTAGATTGACCTTGGCCTTCTCCAGAGTTGTCCATTTACTTACATTTGGCGGAGAGCGTCTAAATATGCTCGTAATGTCAGTTTTTAGTTGAGCAATATCAATGCCAACATGTGGGACCGAAACGTAAAAGCGCTTATCAAGCACTTGACTTCTTGATACCAGATCGGTGATAAAGTTTTCGTACTTTTTGATATACGATAGTAACGCCTGGTTTTTTGCACCGCGTTTTGCCTCTTCGATCCTATATAGATAATTTGAAATGTCCATTCGTTTTGTCCGGACTAAAACTTGGATTGGAAATGTGAGTGAGTTGAGTAAGGCGGCAAAAGCGAAAATCATTGAATCTTGTTCCGATTCAGACAAAAGGTCAAAATTGACCGCTGTCGTCTGCAAAATTGCTACCGCTCCGCCATTTTTCAACACAACGATATCATCCCTGATGTCCTCTACATCTAGGTGTCCTTGAGTTGAGGCAATTTTTTCGCTTTTTTTCATAATATTAACCGGCGGCCCTAATTTCTATTGGCGGCATCACCTTTCCGTCGACTTTTACTTGGATAACGTCGAAACCATGTCCTGGCGACTCCAATTCCATAGTGTATACGCCGTTTGGTAGGGGAGTTGAAATTGCAAATTGACCAATCTTATTAGTTTTTAATGCCCTTACCGGTTGCCCGTCGCTATCCTTAACCACGATTACCACGTTTGAGAGTAAAAGGCCTTCTTTATCTTTGACTATGCCGTTTATAACATTAGGAGCGCTGGTCAGAGCTGGTGCCATCTTACCGACAGCTAGTTGCGGCTCGACGATTCGGGCACTCGGTTTTTGTTCCATGGGTTCTTCAACCACCTGCGGTTCCACCATGTGGCTAGGCTCCTCTTCCCTTTTTTCGGCTTTGGTGCCCAGCTCTTCGACCACCGATGCTAATTTTGACAGCCTATTTTTTGCTTCGTCGCGTTCTCGCTCGACCCCCAAGATATTTGATTTCAATTCAGCAATTTCCTCAGTCTGCCTTTCGGTCAACAGTTGTTTTTGGTTCATTTCGGCAGTTTTTTGTTCTAGCCTCTGAGCCTGTTCTTGGAGGTTGGTTTTTAAAATATCCCGCTCTTTTTCAGCATTCAAAATTCGCGTTTTCAATCCAGCTATCTCCTGGGCCTGCGTGTAGCTTATAGCTTGGTTTTGGCTAGCGCGAGCAGCTTCTTGCTCTTGCTTCTGAATTTGATCCAGGAGACCACCTCGCTCGAATTTAATTTGCCCGAGCTCTCTCGTGAACTGGTCGGTTAAACTTTCTAGCTTTGTTTCCAGAGCCTGACTCTTTTGCACCTCCAGGTTGTAAGATTTGTTTAAATCGTCAACCTGTTTTAATAGACGTGATTTATCAGCGATAAGCTGGTCAATCTGAGGTAGATGTTCGTCACCAATTGGAGTCGGTTTTGGCTCAACAATCAAACTAGGCGGCATAATAGGAGCAGGTTGTGTAGGCCCTTTTGGGGGTGGAGCTATTCCCTGCCGCAGCTGTGAAAGTTGGTTTTCCAACTTCTCAGCCTCGGATAGCAGTTTTTGCGTCTCCTCCTCCGGCCCCAACGTCGTTCCTACTTCAGGTGTAGATGCAGTTGCTGGAAAAAGCGTCTGTTTGGGCTGTACCGGTAATGGTGAGGGAGGAGCTTGAGTCGGTGGTTGCACACCACTCGGTAGTTGTGTTTGCGGAGGTTGAGGCGCCCTTTTGGCCAACTCTTGTCGGGCTGATTCCTTCACCTTTTCAAGTTCGGTATGAACGGTTTGGGCGGTTGTGTTGGTTGGTACTTGTGAAGGTTGCGACCCTTGCTGCACGGGGGTTGGAACCTGCGTTTGTACAGTCGGCGCCCTCTGTGGCTCGCCTTTAGGAAACGGGTTTAGGCGTTCCACTCTGGCCTCAAGAGGACGGCGTATTTCTTCAGAAAGCTCAAATATCCCGGCTCCACCAACGGGCAATAAGACCCGGCCACTTAAGCCGACTGGGGTAAGACTTCGGGGGTGAGTGTTGTTTACTCGTCCGATATGAATATTCTTATCCGGATATTTAATTGAAGCAACCGGTTCAAACGGGGTAGTAAAGGCGACGCCTAGTTCAGGAAGACCCCCCGCTTCTTCGAATTTTCTTGGCTGTTCCGTCGGTTTAAAACGATGGGCCAAGGGTTTACCTGGATATTGGAGAGGCTGCTCTGGCAGATCTGACGGCGGGCCGCCTACTTCGACCCGTCGGTGGACTACTGGCCCCTGCATCATTTACACGCCCCCTTTCCTTGGCCCGTCTTGACCAGAAATTGATGGGGCGGGACCGGCTAGACCAGAATAACTTTGTTTGACCTGTTCAATATTAGGTACTTGCTGCTGCGGCGGTGCTGTTATCTTTGTCAGAGGTTGAGGTGCAGCCCCTTCTGCCGGTGTTACTGGTGGGACTGCGGATACAGCCTGTGTTGGGAATGTTGGAGCCACCGGTGGCCGAGCGGCCCTTAATACGGAAAACTTTTCTTGCAGGCCGAAATCGAGCATATTCATTCGGGTTTTTTCAAGACTATCAAGTTTATTGGTTTTTCTTTCCGCTCTAAGTTGCGTTAAAAAAACCTCGAGATCAGCACGGGTGTGGGTAACTAGAGGTTTTTCCGTCGGGCGACGCAAGTATCTAGAAAATTGCGGGGCGAGAAAACTGATTTGTTTTGGCTCCTTGCGCCAAACTCTTTTAGATGGGTTTCTTAGTGTGTTAATGAAAAGAACAATCCACTTATCAAAGGGGACACCGCCAACTGGTAGAAAGGCAAAAGCCAGGGCGAGAGAAGCAATCGGAACAATAAAAAACCACTTGATGATACCACCGCTTGAGACGAAAAGTATAAAACAGATAACACCGGCAATACCCAGATAGCCGAACTGTTTCAGGGTGAGAAAACCGACTAGTTTAAATTCAAAGGCGGTTATGTTTTGTGGTATAGGATGTTGCTGCATGGCAGAATTTCGAAAAGACGATATTGCAGCAATCAAAGGCGCACCGTTTTGTTTCGGCTTGTTTTCTTTAGGTTAACTTTTGGCCCTCCGATCTTCTGGAAGGTTGGCAATATCGTCTTCTCTTCTTTCGCCCCCTATTATCACCGAATCGGCTAGCAAAATCAACCGAGTCAAAATAGCTCAGAAAGAAACCGAAACGAACAGACAACCAATCCATTAGTTGTGCCTCTAGTCCACGTAGTAGTCGCAGCACTCGAGAATACTTGAGAAATTGAGAAAAGCGAAATTTCTAAGTTATGTAGGATGACTTAGCTAGGCAAAAGTTGCCTAGCGCAAGATACGAGAGTACCTGAGGGATAGTTCGCTAGCGCGTTCTGCGACCACCCCGTGGACTACGAGTTGTGCAAAGATTCCGAAGTTACGTAGGAGGTTTAGTTTTAGTGAATAAATCGCCTTGCGCTTTGCGTCGTAAACTCCTAAGCCGGTAGGCTATTCTAAAACGCAGCATACGCAGTAGCTAATCTTCGGTAGGAGATATTAGCTACGAGTATGCTATAGGATTGACTTATCTAAATATTTATGCTAAAATACGCGGCAACAAATCGGGAGAGACTAGCTCATGAAAGGAGAAGACACCCGTGCAGGATAATCTTACTATACGGACTTGCCCAAAATGTGGCGAGGACCGGGCGGCCCTTGGGAGGGGGGTAATGCTAAAGGTCGACGGTGTACCCCGAGGGGTCTGTGAAGAATGCGGCCTACCTGGCGCCAAGGCATGGGTTGAGGGTAGAAACGGAAGAACCCGCGAATACCTTCTCAAATGGGCAGAGCTCGATCTGACAAGAGCCCAGAGACTAGCCGACGATGCGGAGTTCTTAATCAGGGACGCCGAGGAGGCTCTACCCGATAGGTGGCAAGAAGTCTCCGGTAACTGCCGGTTGGCTCGATCGAAGGCGGGAGGCGGTCTTCGCCGTGTTCAAGAGGACATCATCAACCTACTCCTTGAGAAGATTGAAGAGAACCTCCAGAAGGCGGGCCACATCAAATCCGCCAAGAGGAAGAAGGCGGAGCGAGAGAAGGAACAGGGTAGCCACGACAGCCTTCGAGAGAAGATTGAGGTGGGCGTCAAAGTCGCCAAGCAATCACTGGCGGATTCCCAGAATCGGGAACTCAAACTTCGCGGCGAGGATCGTCAGAACCTTCTCCACGACGCCGTCAGGCAGGCTACTCAGGCGTATTTCCGATCAGTTTCCTACCTTGAGAGGAAGACTGACGTTGGTGTCGACCGTCTGGTAGAGGCAAAACTGCCCCAGGGCCCCGTTGTCGGCGGAGAGGACGAAGAGGCACTAGTCGAAGAAGTCAGTCCTGGCGGAGAAGCTACCGGAGCCGATGAGGCTGCAGCCGTCGAAGAGGAAGCAGGAGAGGAACAGGTGGAGGTGTAAGCCTCAACCACAACAACAGGCCATCTGAAAGAGTGTTTGTAGCTGATGAGTAAGACGTAGAACTAACATAATGAAAACGTCTGAAAGCGCCGCAAGCGTTCCGAAGGTGGCCTTCCCATTTTTACGATAAGAAGGTAAACAACAGTGAGCAGGGAGCAAATTGAAAATTACCGAAAGAGAGCTCGCAGTTTTTCGTAGAAATTTTCTCGCTTATCTACAAAGTGAATCACCACCAGCCTCCTTTCTGGATCAATTGTGTAGGCTACACGGTATTGCACGTCCAGATATTTAAAGTGAAATGAATAAAGAAAGCTCAAACTGCCGGAAAGTTTTTCACCTGTAAGTGGATTTTCCTCAAGTATTTTTGTAGCGATAATTATTTACTCACGTAATTTAAGGGATGATTTCTTTAGGGAACGTTTGGCCGAGGGAGTAATTACACGTTGGTACATTACTTCAAAACATTTTCTAGAGGTTCTACTTTACCTCCTTTTTCTTCCATCAGACTCTTATTGAGATGAACCCTCAGCTCTTTATCCATAAGAATGGAAAGAGTTTCCTCATCCTTTGGCGAAAGTAAGGGCTTTAGAGTTTTGATTTTCACCACCGCTTCCCGCGCCTCCTCGAAGGCAAGAGAAGAGCTGGGTTTTTCTTGGAATTTTATTTTAGTCATACACCGAGATCATAATCTTAAACGCATAAAAAAACAATACCTGCAGCAGGAGGGTAATTAGGGAAAGGACTTAGTTTTAGTAAATAAATCGCCTTGCGCTTTGCGTCGTAAACTCCTAAGTCGTAGCCTATGCTTAAGCGCAGCATTCAGAAATATCCAAGTGATCGAGCTTGAAGAGGCTCTTATTAAGAAGGTTGCTTAGTCCACGAAGTGGTCGCAGCAGCCGAGAGTACTCAAATTTTGAGTGAAACGAAAATTTTGATTACGGAGGATGCTATAGGGTTGACACTTAGCCTTATTTGTGCTAAAATTCCCCAGCAGTGAAAAACTAATTATTGAACTAGATTTTTTTGCACCAAGCCCGCCGGGGTAAGTGTATATTTAAGTGAAGCACCGGAAAGTGGGCTTTGGTAGCAAACGATTGTCGCCAAAGCCCACTTTCTTTTTGGAGTTTATGCCGAGTTAATCGAGGCAAAGGAACTTTAACAAAACAATTGCCACCTTTATAACAGGAGGGTGTTTTCAGCCCCGATTAAATCGGGGTTGTGATCACCCTCCTCGGAGGGGGTGCCAATTGAATATTCCGATTTTATCGGAAAAAACCTCCTCCCTGTGTTTTGGCCTTTTGGTCACACAGGGTGGAGCACCCGATATTTCGGGGAACCATCCATACGTGGCCAGAACGGCCGAAAACACGAAGGAGGAGATTCCTAGTGGCAGAGACAGATGAAGAAAAGAGGGCGAGGTTAAGGGGTGAGGTTAAGGAAGCCTTCGGAGATTCGCCCAAAAGCGGACGCGAACCACCGCCCGAGTTCCTGATAACAGGGATTGCGACCCAAGCCATTGGTTTGCCTGGCGGCCGCGTGCCGTCAATGACCCTCGAGCAGGTGGCCGCCGGTTACGAAAACGAGTCAATTGACCAACGCGCGCCTAGGAACGAAACTCACCGCTCAATAGGCGTCACGCCAGGTTGGGGCCGTACCCCGCTCCCAGTAGATCGCCACCCCCGGACGCTGACCGAGTTCTTATACGTCCCGATTGATTGGACGGACGAGAAGACAGCCTTCAAGATTGAAGGCGATCCGGGCCACGAACACCTGGTGGAGGTCAAGATACTCCAGCCAAAACACCTCAGCAGTATACCAAGAGGTAGAAGCTGGACACTCTGGGCGAAGGGTGGCCCTCTGTGCCCGGTACGCACTCACGAAGGTCGGGTCGAAGTTCGGCGTACTTTCCGCCACTTTATTCCAAGAAACGACTACAATTACTCACTCGTGAGAGACGCCTGGGAGCCTACTGCCAAAGAACAGTACTGGGCGGTGAATCCAGAGCTGCAGGGGTTGGAGCTTCACCAGATCAGGGATATATTTCGGGCCGGCCCAACCGACCCAAGATTCTCCCGTAGTTTCTCCCAGTGGAGAATGATGGATGAGACCGAGCAGCGCAGCTGGTTCAACTACCTTGAAGCGCTGACGATCACCGGCTGCCATCAGGACCCACGCGGTTTCAATCCGCACAACAGCCAGATCGATTTCCACATGAACCGCGACTACGGCGTCGTCGCCAACGCTGTCCGGAACATGGAGCTTGGCCCTACCGGCATTCCTATATACCAGCAAATCGGCAATGAAAGCGCATACTACGAACCGAAGCTCCTTGAAGCATCGCCGGATCTGACTGAGGAGCAGAAAG
>DASVHF010000005.1:0-1889 GCA_036382695.1 Candidatus Nanoarchaeia archaeon
GCTGGAATCCCTGAGTCTAATTGGAGACTAACCCTAATATTTTTCGCACCAATTAACTCCGGAATTAATTTCTCAACCTCTTTTATAACCTCATTAATTTTGGTTTCGGTAAGCTGAACTTTTTTAGGCGCAGAAAACCTCAGCAACTCGCTGATTACGGCGTCCATCTTATCGGCCCCTTCGATAATGTGCGAAGCATAATCTTGGCACAGAGGATCTTTCAATTTTGCCAATCTTCGAGCAAAACCACCAATCACTACCAGAGGATTGCGCAGTCGGTGGGCAGCTTCAGCAGCTGCCTGCCCCAAAAACATTAAAGTCTTCTCCTCCTCTCTTTCTTTATGAATTAAATCTCTTTCTAAAATTACGCCAACCAAATTGCTCAAAACCACACAGAAGTATATCTCTTCGTCGGTAAAAGTTTTTCTCTCGCCCGTCGCATCAATGACAATCACGCCAATGACTTCATCTTGCGCCAATATGGGGACAAACAAAATCACATTAATGCCTCGATGGTAGATCAATTCTCGACTGTGCCAGGTGCGTTTGTCCTGCCAGGGCTCGGTAATTAAAAGATAAGACTTAATCCCAATCACCTCTTTTACCGCTCCTAAATCCTTGAAAGAGAATTTCATGCCTACCCCATGCTGATTTTTTGGTTCTCCGGCTACCAATGCCACTAGCTCTGGCCCAGAAAAAACCTTAAAAATAGCGCATCTTTTCACCCCAAGAGTTTCAATAGTCTGATGGATTAAAAATTCCAGCATTTCCTCAAATTCAAGTTTACTAATCTTTTTATAAATCTCAACTAAAGCTTCCAGCTTTTCCTTGTCTAATTCTTTGTGTAAATTTACTATCCCCATTTTCTTTTTACTCTCTTTCTAATTTCTTCCTTTTATTTTCAAATTTTTAATGAATGAAACCTGGTAACTAAATATTAAATATATCATAGGATATGGCTTGATAAAAAAAACCCGCAAAGAAGTTGTTTAGAGTTCTTTGCGGGTCTCACGTCCAAATAAGGACTCTTTGCAGCTAGATTTAGTTTCCTTATATACTCTATTTTCCAATAAAAAACAAGAAGAATCGTTAATCTTCACGAGAAGGGTGGCAATGATGATATGAAAAAACAGACCAAAGCCCAGGATTCGTCCCGTTGATTACCATTTGGAATGTTGCATTGAGGCAAGATTTAGGAAAATACCGAGTACAGGAAGGAGTTGACACTAAACTTGACAGTGTCTGCAAGGTCAAATCTTCCAAGGTTTTTCAGGTCTATCCCAGCTGGTCATCCATTACGTAAAAACGGAGCATTTCCGGAGCACGCCTCAAAAAGCGTATTTTTTAAATCTTGTAACATCCTAAAATATCTACAGGTTTTGCATGATTCAGTAATACAGGTAGGGTGGTTCGAATCCTTGCCCCCCAGCCAACCCTTCCAATAGGTTAGAGATACTCTTCCGCAAACTCTTAACCTTAGCCTCAACCTTAACCTTCTAAGAGATTTCTGAAAAAGCCCCGAAATCTCTGTAATCATTTTTTGAAATCAGTGTAATCAAGAGAGTGTATAGCAGTTTTTCAAAGCTCTCTCTAATTTTGATTGACATCCTGTTTTTAAAAGAATACAATCCCGTCCAGATAAACCCCCTCCGTTATTGCCTAACTATATTTAAAAAAAGAATAATGGATTACTCTTTTCTCTCATCATTTCTAATGAATTGGGAGTTTGCCCTTTGTTTATTATTTCTAACTTAGAGGGTGAATGAGATGGGAACAGATAAGAGAAAGGACAAACGGTTCTTGGTAGGGGAGGAAGTCATTGTGGCACTGCGGAATAAGTCTTCCAGAGTTGGAAGAGTCAAAGACATCAGCATGGGAGGACTCTCTTT
>DASVHF010000006.1:0-2404 GCA_036382695.1 Candidatus Nanoarchaeia archaeon
ATTGAAGATCAAATAGTATTTCATTTGGTGCTGGCCAAGCGGATGGTTTAATTAAAATAGGAGAGGCAGTAGTTGAATTGAAAGTCCAATTACCTGTAATTATCTCATTGTTTGCAAGACGGGCAAAAGCAGTTGAGTTGAGAGAGTCAAGCAAATCTGCATCAAGCCCACTGCCAGTTCCCGCACCAGAAATTCCAGTGGCAGGTAGATTCAAGGATCCGTTTATGGTGAGGGTAGTCCCAGCGTTAAAAGTAAGTGTGCCGGCAGTGAAACTATCGGTGGCGTCGCTGCGTAAAAATTGGCTTGAATCAAGCAAGTCAAGCGTATCAGCGTTGGAAACTGTGCCGGTGACGCCAATTATTAGGGTATCCGTCGAAGCATCAGTGGTGATGACCACATTCGATCCGGCAGCAAAGGTGAGTGTGTCAGCGTTTAAATCGCTAGCTATAGTTGTTTGTCCACTGACGGCGATATTTTTGAAAATAAATTCCGTAGGGAAAACAAGCGTACTGGAAATAGTTATTGATTCAGCCTCGAGATTAGGAGATATGGATATCCCAGTTCCCGCAACTAAATCGATCTCGCCTTCGTCGCTACTCACTCCGTCAATTGCCGAGAGGACTTTTGGCCGGTCAGATAGAGCAGTCCAGGATAGGTTGGTTAGGTTTTCTCCTGATCCAGAAAAACTGATAGCGGCAACTTCACCTTTTATAATGAGGTTGCCTAGACTATCTAACTGGACTAAATTTTCCGGTATTACTGGGGCGGCTACTTCAAGATTAGTAAGTCCAAGGGGATCGGCAGACGTACTGCCTTCTGGTTTACTGGTTTTAATAATAGTAACTAAGGTTCGGCCTATCGGAGAAGCCGCTTTCTTAGCTGCCTTTCCGCCGGCGTCGACCATCGCTTTGACGGTGTTTTTTCCAGCGACTACCACTGGATTAGAGGGGGCAAAAGCAGCACCAGCTAAACCAATAGCTACTAGCGCCAGTACTAGGAAGGAAGCCATCATAAACATTGAGTTACTTGAAAATTTCTTATAGAGGTTGGTCATGGAATTAAGGTCGGTAACCTGGTTGAGGAAGCGCCTTCTTTCTTTTTTGACCTCTTCCTGAAGCTCAGCAACGGTTTTGCCTTCAAGTAGTTTATCCTGGATCGCGATGATTCGCTGAACGACCCAGGAAGGATAACGGCCATCTGTTGAAGGAGGAAGCAAACCAGCTTCGACAAAGGTATCGGCTCGTTTCCTTGGATCGTCGCCGAGGTTTACACCGGCGGCTTCAACTTGCTTGATGATATCATCCAGTGTAAAAATTGCTTCTACTTTTGGTATGTCTTGGATAGGTGTGTCCATAAGTTTATTATAAATTTATTTTTAATTAATAGTCAAACTCAGTGCAACATCTGCTTAACATAACTAGTTAACAATAAACCAGTCAAAGGTTATATCCTTGCTTTCCGGGCTTATAATTTCGACGGTAAAGCCCTTTTCTGCCTCTTTTTTCGTTACGGTTAGGTTTTTCTCGGTTAAAGTGGTTGGCGTGACCAGGACTTGAGATTTGTCGGTTAGAACGGTAGTCTCAATGAAAACCTTAGTCTCCCCGGTTTCTAAGATAGAGCTTCCAGCCGCTTCTTCGCCGACATTTAGTTTCTTAGCAGTTAGTTCCCCGGTGATTTCCACGTCACCCTCTATTTTCAGACCGCCATTTTTGGCCATTGAGAGTTTTGTGTTGCCGATAAGTAGTACTTGGGTACTTACGACATTGGATGTTAGATTTTCGACGCTCAGACTAGTTAAATTACTTAGATCCGAAATCCCAGATCCAGCATCTTGTGCCAAAGGCTCCACATACCACCCGGTGCTCACAAACACCATGATTTTACCTACACCAGAGCCTCCGTAAACCTCAAGGGCCTTACCAACTATTGGGCCTGATTTGGTAGCTTTCATTGCCACTCCTGGAGTAGAAGAACTAGTCAATGTGTCTCCAATTAAGATTGGTCCGTTTTCCGAAGAAACTTTTGTTGGCACACGACCAGAAAGGGAGACAGGCTTCGGATTAATAAGGTCCGTAGCACCGGTTGAGTCATCAATATCAGACATTAAAACTCCAGGAGCAGTCGAAACCACACCCAATACTAATGGGTCAGCCGCGGTTGCGGTTTTCTTTATCGCTTTGGTCGGACCATTAGGATCTATGGAGACCAAATCCCCTGGCTCCAAATTATTCGTTATGTCTGAATAATTTTCGGCGACGTCAGTGGAGGCGGCGGTGAATGCTTGTGCGAACATGGTAAGTTGCGTCGTACCGTTCGCAACGCAAGCGAGACGCCCGATTTGCGTACTAGAGGTATTCTGAAAGATGATACCTTCTGCCTGGGCCGACACGCATGTTCCTTGACC
>DASVHF010000007.1:0-22911 GCA_036382695.1 Candidatus Nanoarchaeia archaeon
ATTGTAAACATGCTAAACAACGTTTTCCTTGGTGGTCGGTTTGCTCTTACCATTGTAAATATATTTGGTAGCTTCTTAGGAGATATTCACCAAGGTAATAACGATATGGGGACGTTGACGGTAGATCCAAGTGAATCAATCGCAATTTCGCCAACTCAAACCGCCAGATCGTCAAATCCTGGGATAGTAAACGCCGCGGGATCTAACTTTGCTATAGGAAGCGCTCAGACTAATTTGACTGACGACCAAGACGATCCTGCTTTGGTTCTTGCTTCAAATATTGGAAATGGTAATTCAGAACCACTGCAAGTAGCTAGATTTAGCACCGACCCTGGGCTATTTGATGATTTCAAACTTGAATATCTTTTATTCCCAGTAATATTTGGCACAGCATTTACATTGATTAGGAGGGCATTGGTAAGGAGGTGAATATGAGGCACATCTGGACAAAGGTAGCTGCAAGCCTAGCCGCGCTTGCTAGTGGCTTACTTTTTGCTGGCGGCGCATTAGCTACAGAAGCAACTAACTCAAACACCGGAGCAGATTCGACCAATAACGCAACGGTTAGTATTCAAAACAATACTACGATTAACTCATCTAATAGTGCTAACATTAGCAATAATATTTCCGTCTGGGCCAGCACCGGAAATAATTCAGCGGACAAAAACACTGGTGATGGAAGCGTCCATACTGGTAACATCACTGGTTCGGTATCAGTTACAAATACGGGAAATGAAAATGGCCTGTTTGATTCGCAAATCGATTTGAACTGTACTGGAAATTGTAGCTTCAACGCGAGTAACAGCAATACCGGAGCCGGCTCCAGTAATAATTCCTCGATAAGTGTAACCAACGACGTTGGCATTACAGTAGTAAACGAGGCTGATGTCGAAAACAATGTTGGAGCGGACCTCAATACTGGTGGTAACAGCGCTGATAAAAACACCGGTGACGGAAGCGTTTATACTGGTGATATTGATTTCTCGGTCGAGATAGTTAATGATCTCAATAAAAACTTCATCGGTCTGCCTGCACCAGAAGAACCGCTTGGACCAGCAGACATAACTCCACCAAGCATACTACCGTCTATGCCAAAACCGGGTGAGGTGTTGGCAGCAATGGCTGGCCTACCTATAACTGGTAGTAGCTTACCAAGCTGGCCGTTCTTGGTAGTAGCAATTGGATTTATTCTGAGAATTCTAGAACGGGTACTCAGAGTCCGACTCGGAGAGGTGGTTTAAATTGTAAGTTTAACAGAAGTTACGCAAAGCCCCCAGACCATGGGGGCTTTGTCAGTTTTAATTTGTCTAAATTATTATGACTCAACAAACCTTGAAATTGCCTCGACTATAGCTGGTGTTTTGAATATAAGCACCAAACCAGCTGTTAGCGAAACAGTAGCCAATATGATGAATATTGGAACGTCATAACTTGTGCTAGCCTCACTATTTTTATCAGTAGGGGCCGGGTCTTGAAAACCGACTCCTTTAATACCAGTTTGTGGCAGAATATCGGGACCAGCTGCTACAGCCAATACTTGGCTAGGTCCTGGTTGCTTGGGAGTCGGCTCAACAGTGATTTCTGGGCTATCAGGAACCTTCGGCCCGGTTGGCTCAGCTGGTTTTTCAGGCTCCTGGGGAATATCACAGGCAGGAGGCTTAAACGACTCGCTTCTGGAAATAAAAGTCTTGCCTCTTTCGCCAACAATTAATTTAATTTCGACCCTTAGCGAATTTGCATTTTCTGGAACAGTAAAACCGCTTATAGAAAAATCCCTGGTTTGAATTTCGCCAGGAGCGATATCTTCATTCGCTAAACTTACTTCAGCAATAGGAAAGAAATGTGCCCGACCCCCACGAGACGGAGGGACATGGGCTTGCAAAATAGCCAGCGTTTTGGTGTTTTTAACGGTACTCTGACCATCATTAGTTACTTCAAACGTACCGTGGATGGTTTCACACTTGTTACTTTTTATAATTATGTCCTCAACCGACAAACTTGCATGACACGCAAAAGCTTTACTCCCCAAAACTAATGGGCTCAGGAGAATAGAAACTATTAAAACTAATACAAACAGGCCAACTGCCCTCATATGCCCTATAGTATACAATAATCAGTGATACTCGTCAATACTACAGGTTATAAGATGGTTCACTGACGATTTCATCCCGTAGTAAACCTTCAGAGGATTCCGACGAGAAATTTTACGAGCGGCCCCAAACTTGTAAATTGAAGCTGTTTCTGGTAACATTTATCGGCCCAACGACTAATTGAACACCAGTAGGGAAGTGGGATCAGGCGAAAAAGGAGGTGCGACGCTATGTCAGAGTTTCCGGACATCGCTCAGCGGGTAGACGAAGCTGGGAATGGACAATCAGCCGAGCCTGAAGCTACGCGGACTACAGTCACAAAACCACCAAGGTTCTGCCCAAGGTGTAGCGGAACCATGCTCTACCAAAAGGACTGGCAAGGAGCTTATGGTACGTGTCTTTCCTGCGGCTATGTGTACGAGCCTGGACTAGCTTCTGCGCTGAAACTGGTCGCAGAGGAGAAAGGAAAGAAAAAACGGTCCGATTCACACAGGAAACTTGGGTTTTAATACGCCTCCTTTTGTTGCAACCCTGCAACGAGGAGGCGTAACTACTTTTGCAAACCTTACTTACTTGCCAGAAACCCTTAAAAAAGTTATAATAATAAATCCCTGCCCAATTGCTCACACCGATGAAAATTGCACAAATAGCACCTGTAAACCAGCGAGTCCCACCGCGTAGGTACGGCGGAACTGAACGTGTCGTTTACTACTTAACAGAAGAGCTAGTCAAACAAGGTCACAAAGTTACTCTGTTTGCCGCAGCAGGATCGGAAACAAGCGCAACTTTAATCCCGGTAGTACCACACCCCTTGAGAGATGCTCATATTTTAGACGCATCGCCGTTTACAGTTGCGGAAATAGCAAAAGTTTATAAAATGGCTGATAAATTCGACATCATCCACAATCATGCTTGGCCTGACTATCTAGCCTTTCCAGCGGCAGCTGCTTCAAAGACTCCCACGCTCACTACTCTTCACAACCCCTTTACACCCGAAACTAAAAGAGTATTTGAAGAGTATAAGAATTTAAATTATGTATCTATCTCCAAAAACCAACGAAGGCACTGCTCAAAGCTAAATTTTTGTGAAACCGTTTACAACGGGATTCCTGTAGCTAATTTTCCTTTCAAAAATAACCCGGATGATTATTTACTCCATGTAGGAAGGATATCCTTGCAAAAAGGGACTCATGTCGCAATAGATGTTGCGGCAGCTCTGAAAAAGGAGCTTATTATTGCTGCCAAACTAGACCCTTGGGAGGTAAACTATTTTAATCAATACGTTGCTCCAAGACTAAGTAATGGACATGTGCATTGGGTTGGGGAGGTAGACGAAGAAGAACGGAATAATTTAATGAGCAAGGCTCTCTGCCTTTTACTACCTGTAACCTGGAATGAACCATTTGGTCTGGTTATGACAGAGGCGATGGCTTGCGGTTGTCCAGTCGTTGCATATCGCAAAGGATCGATACCTGAAATTGTCGTCCACGGCAAAACTGGTTTTGTGGTCGATAATGAGAAACAAATGATACGATCGGTAAAAAGAATAGGGGCAATTAACAGAAAAACTTGTAGAGAACACGTGAAAGAAAACTTCAACCTAGAAAGGATGGTAAGTTCTTACGAAAAAGTGTATAATAAAATAATTGATAAACACAAAGCCGCCAAATAAGTAACTTCCCTTCCTGCTTCCGTTCGTCTAAAGAAACTCGATAATTCGATAAATAAAAAAGGCAAATTATGAAAATCGCGCAGCTTTCATCTCTTATCGAGAGGATACCACCAAAAAGATACGGTGGTATTGAGAGAGTGGTTCATTACCTGACGGAAGAATTGGTAAAAAGAGGCCATGATGTCACATTATTCGCCTCTGGTGACTCCGAAACCCGAGCAAAGCTAGTAGCCGGTTCTTCTCACCCCTTAAGACAATTGCACACAGCTGACACTGCCGCCTTTACTGTGTTAAACGTAACCAAGGCTTACAAAAGACACAGTGAGTTTGATATCATTCACAATCACTGTGATTTTTTCGCATTTCCAGCAGCCTACTTTTCGCCAACACCTACTCTTACTACTTTCCACGGCCAGTTCAATTTGGAGAACAAAAATATATTTGAGGAGTATAAAAACCTAAATTTTATCTCCATCTCTGATGCTCAGCGCCAAGGTGGACCACCACTCAACTGGCGGGCGACAATTCACCATGGAATACAAGTCGAAAAATTTCCGTTTAAAGAGCGGCCAAAAGACTACCTTCTTTTTGTGGGACGCATCTCACTTGAGAAAGGCACCCACATAGCGATGGATGTCGCGCTCGCTTTAGACAAAGAATTGATAATCGCTGCCAAACTAGATAAGGTCGACGTGGACTACTTTGATAAATATGTTGCACCAAGGCTTTCCAACGGAAAAATACATTGGGTAGGAGAAGTCGATGACAAAGAAAGAAATAAATTAATGAGCGAGGCGCTTTGCCTACTCCATCCGATCACTTGGCGAGAACCCTTTGGCCTTAATATGATAGAAGCTATGGCTTGTGGTTGCCCGGTCATAGCTTTTAACAAGGGTTCTATCCCAGAACTAATAGCAGATAAAAAAACAGGCTTTATCGTAGAGAAGGAAAAGGAAATGATTAAAGCTGTAGAAAAAATAGGTTCTATTTCAAGAAAAGAATGCAGAAAACATGTTGAAAAAAAATTTAATTTAAAAAATATGGTAGATGCCTATGAAAAAGTGTATTATGAGATTATAGATGAAAGGAATAAATCACCACTTTCACAAGCCGCTGCCAAAAATAGATCCAGAATTCCTACATAACCTTTGCCACAAAACTATTCTTGAATTGGAAACTCCGCTTGGTATCAACGCCTCCGGCAAAGATGATCCTTTCGCCACTTTTTTTGGCAGAGACTCAATAATCACCGGTCTAAAACTTCTCCGTGTTCATAAAAAAAGGCCCAGTTCTGCTTATTTGAGGATCATAAGAAAAATCCTTAAAACGACCTCGCGACTCCAAGGTAAAGAAATAAATCTTGCCAGTGGCGAAAAACCAGGGAAGATAATTCACGAATATCGTGAAGCCGGTTACAGCCATTTAGTAAATGAGGAAAGACCTTGGTATATTTATCCAGATAAAACTTTGCGCAATTATGACACCACAGATTCTACACCACTGTTTTTAATCCTAGCAGCAGAATTTTACGCCCTCACTGAAGATGAAAACTTTCTCAAAGAAATCTTACCAACAGTCAAAAAAGCTTTTGACTACACCAAAAAATATGGTCATAAAGGCGGCAAACGAATATTTTTAGAGTATCAGCTGCACAGACCAGCACCTTACGGAGGCTTAGTAAACCAAGGTTGGATGGACAGCACTGACTCAATACAAATCTATGGCGAGCCGCCAAAGGAACCGATAGCTTTGGTGGAAGTTCAAGGCTACTACTTTAAAGCTTTAAAACTTTGGGCAGCAATTTTTGCGAAAATTGACCAGGGCATAAGCAGGGAACTTGAAAAAAGAGCGGACAACCTTGATAAAGAGTTTGACAGGGTATTTTTGAACCACACTGAGGGCCTTTATTACTTTGACCAGGCGATTTTTAGTCAAAAAGCCGAAATAATTGAAGTGAGATCCAATCCAGGCCATTGCCTTTGGGCAGCGGTTCAAACTAATGGTAAGTTTAAATCGATAATTAATGATGAGTACATTCCAGATACCATCGCCAGATTAATGATGCCAGATATGTTTGAGCCAGCTGCTGGAATCCGCACGCTAAGCACAAAATCCAAATTTTTTAACCCGCGCAGCTATCACAACGGCTCTATTTGGCCATTTGATAACGGGCTGATAACCGAAGGTTTTGAAAACTTTGGCTTCAAAAAAGAAGCAGAGCAAGTCAAAAAGGCGGTGCTCAATGCTATTAGCTATTTTGGTACGCCAGTAGAGCTTTATTGCGTCGAAAAAGATGGGACGATCAAGGAATATATAAGTGAGCGTGGGCACCACGGTGCCCACAAACAAGCCTGGACAGCAGCTACCATCTTAGATTTCACTACTTAATTGTCAGTCTCGACTAGAAAGCAGAATTTGCGATAGCCGTCCTAGTGGAGATAACTTGATTTTTCTTTAATCAAATTGCAAAATTTAAAAGATTATGGAAATTTTTGATAAAGTTTATGGCCCAGAAAAAATCGCCGATCATGTCCTAATTGCACTAGCAAAAAGCAAACCCTTACAAAGACTAAAAAAAATCAATCAGGCCGGAAGCCAGTTAGTCAAACTTCACAAAAAGACTACTAGGTATGAGCACTGCGTTGGCGTAGCATTACTACTTAAAAGATACGGCGCTTCTTTAGAGGAACAAATTGCAGGGCTCCTTCATGATGTCCCTCACACTGCTTTCTCACATGCTATGGATTTCGCTTTTGGTGATCATGAAAGGCAAACTTACCACGAACATTTTAAAAAAGGTTTGATTTTGAATTCTGAAATTCCCAAGATACTACAAAGTTATAAGATCGATACGCAACATGTAGTTGATGAGGCCAATTTTTCTCTTTTAGAACAACCACTCCCAGCGCTTTGCGCTGACAGAATTGATTATTTCCTCAGAGAAATAGTAAACGACTATGGCCGAAGCCCTAAAATTGATAATTTTTTAAGCCATATCAAAGTTTTTGACAGCAGATTTGTTTTCGACGATAGGGAAGCAGCAGAAAAATTCTCCCGTCTTTTCATGAAGCAGTGCTTAGAAAGCTGGGTCGATCCCCTCACATTGGCTACTTTCAATTTACTAGCCTCTGCAGTGAGGCGAGGCCTGGGTATTGGTTACATAAAAGAGGCAGATCTGTTCGGTACCGATAAGGAACTTCATAAAAAATTGCTTGCTTCCACAGATAAGGAAATTAAAAAGCACATGTCGTTATTGAAACCAGGGTTATCTATATCGTTGGTAAAAAATGGTTTTAATTTTCACACGTGGGGAAAACCACGCTATGTAGATCCTGAAGTACTAGTAAATAACCATTTAGTAAGACTGTCAAGGTTAGATAACGAATTTAAAAAAAGAATTCCCAAGTTTATAGAAACAGTCAAAAAAGGTCACAAAATCAGAATACTCAAGGCTTAATCCTCAGGTTCGGCCAGTGGGTGGAATTTGCGGTGGGTGTCTTGGGCGAAGCGATCGGAAGCGTGGACATAACGGGTGGTTGTGTCAAGCGATTCGTGGCCAAGCAGAATCTGGATTGCTGCTGGCGAGGCTCCTTCTTCCGCAAGGTAAGTCGCAAACCCATGTCTAAGGCTGTGAGCGCTTGTAGGAACGTTTATTTTTAGTTTTTCCCGATACTTCTTTATCTTTTCTTGCAAATAATTTGTTGAAATTCTTTTTCTTGGATTTTTCGCAGTTTTCGGACTGTAGGGGATAAAAAGGGCGGGGTAGGCGTCTTTCCGCACAGACAAGTAGCGATTCAGATACTCCATTGCCCTATCAGTCAGATAGACAAACCTCTGTTTCTTGCCTTTCCCCATGATAAAAATCTTGCCAGAATCATCAATTTGACTTCGATTCAGCGAGCAAAGCTCGGAAATACGCATACCTGTAGAAAAAAGGATTTCCAACATTGTTCGATTCCTTAAAGCTACCAGCTTATCCGTTTCAAGTTTACTCGGAGCTTCAATAAGACGTACTAAATCAGCGAGTTCTGCTACCTGAGGGTGCTTTCTCTCAGTTTTAATAAGTTTAACGGCTTCAGGCGGAACTGGCACCTCCTTATCCATATCTATTAGATATTTCAAATAACTCCTCAGCGCGCTAAGCATCCGATTTATTGAGCGTGAGACAAGTAATTTTTCTTGTTCTGTCAATCTAATTGCCGTCTTTCTGTCACGAGATGTCAGGTAGGCCTTGTAGCGGGCGATTGTCTGCTTATCAGTCTGCTCGAAGCTAGTGCCAGATTCGGTTAAAAATTGGTCAAAGACACGCAGGTCTCGTTCATAATTATAGACCGTTTCAGGGGAATAGTTATTAGTCTGGAGGCTAAGTAAAAAATCGTCAAAATTTGGCAGCATGGTTTTATTTTTTTATTTTTACAAACCCCTAGGGGAGTTTGAGTAATCGAGTGTAATGGTGATTATACTCGATTAAACTAATCCTAACACGGTACTCACCGCATGTCAAGAGAAAGGGGTATAAGGAAAGACACTATATAAAAATAAATGTCAAAGTCGGTTTCTCTTTTTTTAATAATTTTAATAATATTTTAATGACGGCTGCGCTTCTGAAAAGAAAATTGCTCCTAGAGCCTTACAGCGCCTCGTGCACTAAGCAATAATAAGAAAGGGCCGACTAATAGTAGCGTAAAGTGCATTAGCAGTCTTAACGTAATATTGCTGTTATGTCAGTTTAAATGTTTATTTTTATACCTAAATTAATTTTTCTACTCAACTTAAATTCAGTCAATATTTGCTTGTTAAGTAAGGAACAATTGAATTTTTCGTACCTGGAATTATTAGATTATTCCGTTAAATTAAAGGGGTAGCGTACGCCTTCCTCTACTTCAAAAGACTGCGCTATAGGCGTAGCTTATTCGGGTTTTTTACGATTTGAGGATCGTTACAAGACTGGTGTACTACCCTATAGTTTTGAATCTTTCCACGCGTGAAAACTAACTATATCATACTATATCAACTCTTCGACCACCCCTCGCTTACCCCCTTCGATGGGGGATTTTTCCCCTCCTCCTTACCTCTCTCCTCTACCCTCTAGCTTAGATCTAGTATTTTTTTAGCCCTCGCTTTAGCGAGGTCGCAGCAACCGAGAGTATTCAAATTTTGATCGTAGCGAAAATATTTGATTACGGAGGATGCTATTTTAAATTTTATTTATACCCCCCAGCTTGTAGAGATAATTAGAAGCAGTACTAGGGACATCCCGACAAAAATATATTCAAACAATGTACGCCTAGTTAGATTTTCGCGTATATGGTGTTGTAGGACCCCTAAAATAACATAAACAGCTGCCGCAGCGGTTAAACCAACTTTTGAAGGCTGCAACGGCCAAAAACTCAAAGCCCAGGCAACTTCACCAACAATCAACCCACCAACTAGGGAGAAATAAACCAAACGAACCGGATTTGTTTCTTTTAATTCAATCTGCCAGAAGCCTTGGGCGAACAATAGACTTGATACAAGCGTAGCAACAATAGCAAAAAGCAGATTATTCAAACCCAAGCCAAAGAGGAGAGTGAAGAAGGCAAAAGAAACAAACAAGGTTGCCAGGTAGCCAACGGTCCTAGCAGCTCTAACCAAAGGTATATTTCTATCCACCGAAACGTTGAATATATTCTCCGAAAGTAAAATAGTGTACATGGCAGCTACATAAATCAGTGCTAAAATTAAACGAACGCCAATACTTACTTGGAATCCGCTAAGAAAAAGGGCAAAAGTTGCTGTTAAAATCACCGGTAACACGAATAAACTGATTAATTCGAAGGAAGAAAATTCTGCGTAAATTGACCAGACGGATAAAAAATAACTTGCAGTCACAATAGCGCTAAGCAACACAACTTGGTTTGTACCTTCCATTACCGGCAAGGCAAATATTCCAGATGCCAAAAGCAAACTGCTAATAGCTATTTTTTGTCTCTTAGTCAACATACCTCAGAGATCAGAAAACAGTCAGCAGTAAACAGTTTAATCTTACTTTATTATTTGCGTGCGCCCTCTGCTGTCTGTTTACTGCTTGCTGTCTTAATAACGTGGCAGATAGTAGCGGCTACAGCATCGTAAGCGTCGTCCCTGAAACGAAAGACTGGACGCCCAGTTTGATCTTTTGGATCAGGTAATCTTTTAATACCTAGGCTTCTTCGCACTGCGGATTGAATCGACTCCTTACTTGCCCTACCATGATCTGCAACAGTCAATTTTACTTCCAGACCGGTGTATTCAAAAGTAGGTAGTTTGTTTTCTGCTGCAACAAGAAGCACCACTCCTCTCGCCTGCCCGACAGAAAGAGCGCTAGTTGAATTGGCGCCAAAAAAAAGTTTTTCAATCACTATGCAGTCTGGGTGGTGGGACTTAACTATTTTTTGCAATGCTCGCTTAATAACCAGGAGTCTTCGCCCCATCTCATCTTTAGACTCCGTAAGAATACAACCAAAATCCACCAAAGAAAGCGGACAGTTTTTTTTATTTTTAGCTGTTTGCTGCTCCCTATTCCCTTTTAGCCGAACAATTCCCCACCCTGTCGTTGCCGTCCCAGGGTCTATTCCAAGAATAATCATCTTTCAGCCTCAAAAAAGGTATAATTATACCAGATTATATGTAGTCAAACTCCCCTTTTTTCCGCCGCTTGTCAATTTCCTCCAAAACTTTCGGGTACTCTCTTTCCAAATTTACATCGAAATAATCCGCAATCAGAAGTAACTCATAAAGAACATCACAAATGCTGTTGACTACCTCTAATTTTGATCTTTTCTTAGTTTTCCACCCTTCTTTGACTTGTATTGCATTTGCTAGCTCCCCCACTTCTTCTATAAGATCGCTAAACCGTTGGTAAACTCCCCATTTTTCTCCCGGCATATGTTGGGCAACCTTTTTAGTTTCGCGGGTTGCCTCATTTAGTTTCATGCTACTTCCTTTTGTAATATTTCTTCAGGTATATCAAAATTGGCATATACTTTTTGTACATCGGTTAGGTCATCTAGTTTGTTAACCAAGGAAAGCACACCGGATGCCATTTTTTCGTCACCAATTTTTACCACTAGCGTTGGTTTTCTTGAAATTCTTGCCTCGACGATTTCTAGACCTTGCCCGGAAAGATCTTCTTTGACTTTTTCGAGATCGGTTGGTCGGCAATAAATAATCGCTTCGTTTTTATCAGTATCAACATCTTCTGCGCCAGCATCAGCCGCAGCCGATAGTACTTTATCAGAGTCAAAGCCTTCTTTTAACTGGACAGCGATTTCGCCGGTTGGCGAAAACAGATGCGCCACAGAACCAGGGCCCGCAAGGGTCCCTCCGCTTCTTTCAAAAGCACTCCTTACTTCTTGAGCAGTGCGTTGGCGGTTGTCGGTGACTACCTCAACTAGTATTCCTACTCCTCCTGGACCAAAACCCTCATAAGTCACCGTCTCCAGTGCTTTACCTTCTTTTACTGCTCCAGTAGCTCTAGCAATTGCTTTTTCAATATTATCTTTTGGCATATTTAGCCGCTTGGCTGATTCGATTGCTAGCCTAAGTTTGAAATTTGCTTCCGGATTACCACCACTTTCCCTTGCTGCAATTATGATTGCATTTGTCGCTTTGGTAAAAGCCGTCCCACGACGGGCATCGGTAGCTCCTTTTTGTCTTTTAATTGTTGACCACTTGGAATGACCGCTCATTTTTCAAATTATTTTAGCATAAAAAGACTGTAGGAGGCCATCGGCTATAATGGCCTCCGTTGTCGTCGTCAATCTGACCCTAGGTGCGACCTACGTCCGCTTTCACCGCCATCAGAATTGTTGTTAGGAGCAGCATCTCCCTCCCTGTCTCAGGATGTCTCATAATCAACTCCCAACCATCTCGTGTTCTTTGAATGATTTCGTGGTAGATACGGCCCTCCTCACGTACAACATCAGCGAATGAAACATGTTCCGTCATTGCCAAAATTTCCTGCAGGCGGCGTATATCGGTTTCGCTGAAGTCAAACTGAATCCTACGCCTACCTTTGCTTCCTCTTCCCTCTCCCTTCAACCGCTTGACGGGCATATATCTGCTCCTTTGTGATATCGTCCGTTGGAGTTTTCCAGATTGAGTGGTGTTGAAATTATACAGTTAAACGAGGATTTTAGCAAGCTATAGGTTCTTTAATAGTGTCTTGACAAACTCTAAAGGAAAGTCTTTATACTAAACAGAAGGAGTTACGAATCTATGGCTAATGAAACCGCTTTTGACCCTAAAGTTCAAGAAGCAATAAAAGCTGCTTTGGAAAATAACTGGGAAGAAGCTCTACGGCTAAACCAGGAGCTAGTGGAAAAATACGCTGACGATGTCGAAACCATTAACAGATTAGCCCGCGCCTGTGGTGAAACCGGGGATATTAGACAAGCCAAAAAGCTGTATCAAAAAGTGTTAAAGCTTGACTCCTATAACGCTATCGCAGAAAAAAACCTAAAGCGGCTTGCCTCAATGAAAAAAGGCGATATAAAATCCAACCACGCCACCTCGAACTTTAAAGGCGATATCTTCTTGGAAGAATCCGGCAAGACCACCACGGTAATATTAGAAGACATTGCAATGCCGTCAATTTTAGCTCAACTTAGAACAGGAGATAAAGCCGATCTTGCCCAACATCGAAGTGAAATCACAGTAATTGCAACCAACGGTAAACGAATTGGCAAAATCGAAGCTTCTTTAGCAAAAAAAATCGCTGATAATTTACGGACGGGCAGCAAGTTTGATGCTTTCATTAAGTCGGTTTCGCTAAAACCTAGTAAAAAGGAAAAGGCAGATTCGCAGGTGGCAGTTTTTGTTCGTGAAACTTACCGATCACCAAAAGTAACGACCGCTCCCTTCCCATCAACCACCCCACCATTTACCCCTTACGTACGAGAAGATGCTCTGAAGCTTCTTTCAAATCAGGCTCCTGTTCCAACCGAAGCAGATGACTCAATCGAGGAGGTAGAAATCTCCCAGTTACCTTCCGCTGAACGTGAAGAGTCTCTTGAGGAGTTGGCAGAAAAGGAACACGAAGAAAGCGAGCGATTTGAGGAAGAGCAAAGCTAATCCAATTTAAGTCAACTCATCTTCAGCTGATTCTTGGGGTGGCTGTTTTGGTTCCGCAGCAGCAACTTCTGTCGTTGATTCTGGCGTAGGCTCAGACTTTTCCTTTACCTCTGGCTCTTCCTTTACCTTTTCTTTTTCCTCAGTCCTCGCCTTTTCTTTCTCTTCCTTAATTTCTTTTACTTTTTCCTGAGGTTCTTTCTCTTTCTTCTGTTTCGCTTCTTTGTCTTCCTTACCAACCTTCGCTTCTTCACCGCCCTTTTTGGTTATTTTTTCCACTGCTGCCCAGGGGGTTTGTAAGTTGTTGGCCGGCAGCTGAACCAGTACCTCATCGCCTACGCTACCCTCATAATGTTCTACAGCAGCTGGAAGTAATCGGTACGACCCTTCGCTAGTCACCGCTGTCCATTTACCATCCTTCTTAGCCAAAATTCCGCTACTTTTATGTCGCTTAACGTGCTCAACTTGTTTAAATCTCTTTGCGCCGCCTTGATCAACCAGCTTCAAACTATCCCCCACTACGAGAATACTTTTCGAAGCGTAGTTTTCCGGAACGGGAAATTTTTCACCCCTTTCAGTTACCACACTCTGCCCGTCGAAAATCCCGACTACACCAGGTAGCTCCTTTGCTTTCGGCTTGCTTATCACCCCGTCTTTTTCAATATCAAAAAGTAATTGTCGGGCGAGTTTAATACTGCTTTCGGCCGCAGACAAAGCCTGTCTTATTAAATCAATTTTTTGTGACATAAAGATTACCCCTTTTTATTTACCTCTCTGGCAAATTGTTAATTTTGGCATGCTGAGATTGGGCAAAACCTTCGTCATCGTCTTTTTTCTGGACGTATGTTGGTTTGCCCTCCTGTTCAATCTTCGGAAAGTGAAAGATTTCGACTTCCCCGCTTTCTTCTGACGGGGTTTGGCCGGCAGTAGATGGAGGGTTTTCTGAAAAACCTGGAATGTTTTCCCTTGTGAAAGGCTTGGGTACTGATTCTGCCATCGGTCTACCCACTTCAGCAGACGACACCGAAGTACTATCCTCAGCAGGTTGCTCACCTTCCACTGGAACCTCTTGGATTTTCTGCTCTTCTTTGATCGCCCAAGCTGGTGGCTGCGGGGGCTGACCAGGTATAAATTTTGTCTCGCTCCACTTTTTAATGATTTTTTCTATTCTCTCTACCGGACGGCCGTATTTTGCCCTCGAAGCAGCAACTGCCCTTTCGCGAAGATGAGTAGCACCCACCGCTGTTGGTAGGCTCCTTGCGGAAAATGGTTGGCTTTGCGTATCATCCACCTGCAGTTTCAAATACATCTCATACCTACCTAAATTAATCAAATCATTGGCGGTAAATACTGGTTCAAACTCCTTTTCGAGAAAAGCTGCATCAGTTGGACCGACCGTAAAACACATCAGCGTCCCGACGTTGCCAAAAACTGCATCCTTTACGCTCTGGGGCATCTGCTCAATATACTGATGGGTTAAAGTAAGATCCAGGCGGTATTTTCTTGCCTCGGAAAGAACAGCAGCAAAAGACTCTGTCGCAAAATTTTGGAATTCATCCGCGTAAAGGAAGAAATCGCGCCTTTGCTCTTCTGGCATATCTACCCGCCTCATTGCTGCAAATTGCAACTGGGAAACAATCATCGCACCCAGCAAGGCCGTGTTGTTGGCACCAATTCTACCAGCAGCAAGACTGACGAAGAAAAGCTTACCAGAATTGATGATTTCATCTACTTTAATACTACTTCTTGGTTGGCCAACGATATTTCTAATCAATTCAGAGTTAAGAAATTGCCCTACTTTATTTTGAATCGGGCTAATCGCTTCGGTGATTAACCTTTCGTTTTGCTCCATTTTGGCAAATTCATTCCTCCAGAAAAGCTTCATTTGCGGATCTTTGATAATCGCCACGATATGTTTACGATAGTCACGATCGGTCAGTAAGCGATTAATCGAAAGTAGTGAGGTGTTCGGCACTTCCAAAAGTGTAAGAATACAATTTTTTAAAATGTATTCAAGCCGTGGACCCCAACTCTCGGCAAAATATTTTTTAAAAACATCCACCAATGTATCGGCCATCAAGGTCCGCTGGCGCGGGTCAACCATCTCCAACATGTTTAAGGATATTGGATAATCAGCATCCGCCGGGTTGAAAATCACCACATCATCCACCCGAGACTCTGGGACAAAATCAAGTAGCTCATCGATTAACTGCCCGTGGGGATCCAGAACCGCCACACCCTCTCCTGCTCTCATATCTTGAATGATCATATTTTTTATCAGTGTACTCTTTCCAGTGCCTGTCTTTCCTATAATATAAGCATGTTTACGTCGGTCAGCTCTTTTGATACCAAACCGTGTGCTCACATCCCGGTATATCGTCTCTCCAATGATGGTTGAGGCTGTCGTCGGCAAATTAAGCGGCGGCTCGCCTTTTTTTGCCCCTGTCCAAGCAATAGTTGGTGTTTCGACTGAAACATTCGGCAAGTGAAAAACTGAAGCCAGCTCCTCGGTGGTCAGAATATAATTCCCCACCTGCCTTTCAGGAAATGAGCGTTCTTGATACTCTTTGACGATCGTATCAGGCGCAGGGCTTTCCGGGTCAGTCTCAAAACTATTTACGTTCGCTGTTGAAAACTGCTTAAACGAGCTTATCAACCCGCTGAGTCTAGCCTCAGCATTTTCCCGAGAATTGGAAACCGCTACTAGTCGAATTTTGGTCTCAAAACCAATTTTTGCTAGTTTATTTTCAATCATTTTTAAGGTGAGTTCTTGGCCGGCTGAAAGACGGACAAATTGGCTAGTAATACGGGGCTCCTCGTACGGCTGCGGCCCTCTCAAAGCGTGGCTGACAACGTTGCCTCCGATCGAAAGTATACTCTTACCCACATCTATTACAATATCTTGAGGATTTAGTGTCACAGGAGAGATACCTTCGCGCACCGTTTTAACATAATCATGACCTCTATCTTGCCAAAAATCATCCACTGGCCTCACTAAAAACTGCGCCCAAAGCTGCTCACCCTCTCGCAAACCAATTAGAGCGCTGGTAATAGCTGCTAGAGGATCGACCTCGAAATCGCGGAAAGTTTTGATCGGAAAGATAAAATCGCGAGATAGAGCAATTTCCACAGCGGAAACAAAACTACCTGCAGGAATACTTTTGGTATAATCAACCGCCTCTCTGATTTCAGCATCTGGGTACTGTGCGTAGATTTGGCTTTCGACAAAATTCTTAAGCGCCGCCGGGGTATAAGCATAAAACCGAATTCCATCGCCAGAGCTAGCCATCTCAAGAGAAAGATGTTCTTGGACGTTTGGAGTAAAAGCTAAGATTCCATGTAAACTGGCGAACATTTGCTCCGCTGCGGTTGGGAGTTTCTCGTTTTGGCGGGGTAAGGTAATAGAAAGGAGGATTCCACTAGAGATCTGTGAGGACCTGCCTCCCTCAAGTTTTTTGGCTGCTCTCCAAGCCAGCACAAAAGAAATAAACAAAATTCCGGCAACTATGCCAATGTAAAACATTTTATTTTTTACCCTCGCTAAATAACGCGGGTATCTCCTCCCCTCTCACTTTCCAAATCAATATGTGCAAATTCTACCTCAAACAAACCTAAAAGTCAATCAAGTCAAAGAAACTCGTGATTACTCAAGAAATCGAAAACTTCCAGCAATCTGCTCGCAGGTTTCTGCTAAGGAAAACGGGGAACGGACACAACTAAACGTAAATACCTGGTTGGGTCCAATCGGAGATTGATTATTAACAAAATAATGCAACGACTCCCCATCATCAATTTCTTTTGCATCTAACCCTGCGAATGATGAATTATATTCTGACGACTCCGTTGGTGAGGATACAGATGATACGTATATAGTAGCTAAAACATCTTCTTCGGTTAAAATACCTTTTAGAGTTTTAGACGTGCCGACTAGCAGCGTCTCCTTTTCACCCTGCAATTTGCTATCTAACTTATAGTTTTTAGGGTACTTGAAACTAAAAATTATCCCGTCAAGTTCTCCCTTGAATTTTCTCCAATCGCTTGTTTCATCCTCATCAGTGCTTTTGTCTTCCTTCTGGGAAGACGGCGTGGCGATTTTTGCACTCGGAGTGGCTTTTTTTATTTCAACTGCGGGCACGGGGGTTGCTTCAGACTGAGCCAGATTCAATATAAAATATGCGACGACTACTCCAATTGCGATAACGACCGCTCCAATAAGTAGACCAACCAACACATTATTTGGTTTCATTTTCATTTGACTTACATAGACAACATCCGGTATATGGGATGGGTCTGTCTGGGGTGAAGACTTTGGCATTAGATTTATTGTATTAGCTCAAGCAAACACACGTCAAGTATAAAAAAGGGCTAAAATACGAGAAACCCCGCAAAGCGGGGCTTCTCATTAGGAAGGCCTATTTTGGGCCTTCCTCGGAAGAAAGGAGAGAGATCGTGCATATTATAGCATAATTTTCAAGGTAAAGTCAAATCGCCTGCAGCCTCCTTCCCTAGGTCGATCAGAATATCACCGGAGAACTCTTCCCCTTTACTTGCCGTGCGTTTAAACTCAAATATGTAAGACATCCTCTTCACGACGGTTGGCTTCTTATTCCTAACAACCAAAAGAGTCTCTTCGGAGACCTCTCCATCTGTTTCTACTACCACCACTGTTGCTCCCAAATTAGTTAAAATACCAGCTAAGGTGTTCCCCGCTCCCGCTACTCCCGAAGAATTTCGGATAGTTACTGCCGCTGCTTCATCAATAACTCTCCGATCAAAAAATAGACTGTTTACTAAGCTTGCTACTTCTTCGCTTTGTAAATTTGTCGAACCTGCGCTACTCAGCGAAACGATATCCCCCTCTTCAAACTCTGTACTGCGCAATTCCCAACCCAGACCTAGTAGTTCTGACAAGCTCATGTTTGTTTTTAACACATTATCCAACTCTTGCTTGAGGCCAAAAATTTTAAAAACAACACTCGTACTTTTTAATTGCTTGTGAGTATCTAATGCTTTTTCAGCCGTAAAATAGGTATCTTCACTCTCGAAGGCTAAATACCGGTCGAACACTATCCCCAAACTCACGCCAAAATACTGCGCTAGCTCCTCGACTCCCCCACCTCTAAAGATTTTATTGGCCGCAAGCCGCAGTTTTTTATCCTCGGGTAAATTAAATAATAAAAGCGTTAATCGCCCATCTTCTGGTTCATAAGAAGCAATAGCAGCGTCCTGTAACCAATTTCCTTCGTAAGAGATCAGTAGGTAATTTGTCCGAAATGAGGTATCTAATTCGCTGGTTTTTTGCTTCTCATCAGGAAATCTAGGAAATGGGTTATTTAAATCTCGATAAATGCCTGGAAGTTTAATAACCAGGTTAGTTAAAATCAGAGCAGCTACAATAAATATGGCTAGTTTGACTAGTCGGCCTCTTCTTTTTTCGATTTTTGTTTTTTCCCAAATTGGAACCCGGGCAGGTTTAAACGAGGCCATAAATTTTTATTATCGGAAAAACACTTAGATACTCGCTACTTGATGGTTTTTCAGCTCTTCTATGTGTTCTTTGCGCAGCCTACCTTCTCTCAAGTCTGTAAACTCCCCCGCAAGTAAAAATTTCTCGACCAAATGTGAGCTTAAAATCCTAGGGATAATTACATAAGCAGCGCCTTTTTTGTAAAACTCCAAAGCGTTATCAGCTAACGGGCTGGTCACTACTACCGGCACTTTATGTGGAAGGTTGTTAACCTCTCCGATAAGCGTATTGGTGTCCTCCTGGTCAAAAACAGTTGAAATCACCAACCGGGCATTTTTTCCAATTGCTTTTTCGAAGATCTCTGGATCAGAAATATCACCATAAATTACAGGAGCCTGCAAACTTTCTAAGTTTTTAACTACGTTTGGGTCAAAGTCTACCACCACAACTTCATAACCCTTTCTTCGGATAGCTTTAAGGATATTTAAACCAAGCCGACCCGCACCAATTAAAATGACATGATCAGAAAATTCTTTTTCTTCTATTAGCGGTTTTTCGGTCAGAGTCTTGCGTTCAAATATTTTTAGATATGAGGAGAAAGATCGGTAAATTTTTGATGAGTGCGTAATCAGATAAGTTGAAAGGATAAACGTTACCAAGGCGGTGGCAGCAGTCAAATTAACTATCCTATCACCAACTATTCCAAGACGGCTTCCCAAAGCGACAAAGATGAGTGAAAATTCTGATACCTGCGCACTGGTAATGGCGACCTGGAATGAAGTTCGACGACGAAATCCCAAAACACCCATAATCGCCATCATAATCAGTGGGTTGCCGACCAAAACAAAGGCTGAGAGTACGGCGACTGGTCCAAAGATCGAGAAGAGGGTAGCAATTGAAAGTTTTAAACCCAAACTCAAGAAAAAAATTGTCACAAACAGGTTTCGCAAAGGGCGAATCCAAGATGCAATCTGCTGCTCCTCCCTTAAAGTCGCAAGACCTAGCCCAGCTAAAAAGGCGCCAATTTCGATTGAAAAACCAAGGGCCGCCGACACTGCCGCAAATACAAGAGCCCAGGAGATGCTGGCGAGAAACAACACCTCAGTATTTTTTGCTAACATATCAAACAAACTTTGTAAAACATAGCGGTTTAAGATTAGGATTACGCCAACCAAAAATACCCCTGCGGCCGCTGTCAGTAGGAAGTTGCCACCACCTCCTCCCTTGCCCAGAGAAGAAACCAAGATTAAAGCAGCAATGGCGACAAAATCCTGAATAATCAGATAACCAGTAGCGATTTTACCGTAAAGAGAATCTAAATCACGCTTTTGCTCTAAAAGTTTGATGACGACAATCGTGCTAGAAAAAGTAATAGCAACAGCAGCAAATAGTGCCTCACCAACCGGAAATCCGATTGCTCGGGCTAGAAAGAAGCCAATGAGAGTCGTAAAAATTACTTGACCTAATCCGAGAAAAATCGCTGCTCTACCGATTTGTCTGATACTTGAAAATTTCAGCTCTAGGCCAATGAGAAACAGGGCAAAAGCAATCCCCAGCTCAGCAAAAAAATTTAGGGTCACTCCTTTGGTTACCTCTTGAAACACACCGCTAGAAGCGGCAACAATTCCGACTAAAAGATAGGCGACGACTAAAGGCTGGCGCAACCGGCCAAAAATTGCAGCAAGAATGGCGGTGAAAGATAAAATAAGAGCAATGTCGATGAAAATTGTCGTCATTAATTCTAGTCTACCACTTTACCTAATATTCCTTCCAACCTTCCAGGTAGTAAGCTAGTAAACTTAATACGCTTTTTGGTCTGAGGATGAGCAAATTCTAAGTAAGAGGCGTGTAGGAACAATCTTGAGGCAGCTCTTCCACCGTAAAGCTTATCCCCTACCAGAGGATGACCGATAGATGCGAAATGAACTCTGATTTGATGAGTTCGACCTGTCTTTGGCTGAGCTTCAACTAAAGTAAACAAATCCTTTTTATACTCTAGCACCTTATAATTTGTCGCCGCTTCTTTACCACCACCTGTAGTGGTAAACTTCTTTCTATTCTTCTCATGCCGACTAATAGGCTCATTGATTACTCCAACCGGTGGTTCGAGCTTGCCACCAACCAACGCAAGGTACCCCTTAACCACAGTGCGTTTTTTAAATTGGCTCTTCAAATCCTCCAAGGCTTTTTGGTTTTTTGCGACAACTATCAAGCCAGAAGTGCCTTTATCCAACCGATGGACAATACCGGGTCTGAGCGTTTCACCTATACCTGGTAGTTTTTTTAGATGATAAAGAAGAGCATTGACTAATGTTCCGCTTGGATGGTCTAGGGTCGGATGAACCACCATATCAGCCTCTTTATCTATGACTAAAATGTCCTCGTCTTCGTAAATAATATTTAGTGGCAGCTTTTGGGCTGAAACTTTGGTTGCCGGCGGTGGCGGAATTTCGATTTTGATTGTGTCACCACGCTTTATTTCGTAATCTGGGTCAACTCTCCTCTCACCCACCAATATAAAACCTGTTTTTATTAGTTTTTTAGCCTTGGAACGCGAAAGAGACTTTGAAGTTGTCGCGAGGAATTTGTCGAGCCTGGTTTCTTTTGGTTTAACGCGGATTTTTATTCGTCTCATTACCCAAACAGGCCTTATCTTACTCTTTATACCTATTTATTGACGGCTCCTTTGGTTAAGAAGACTTTAATTTCGGAAAGGACTTGATCTGGATTCATAGCACTTTTTATAAGATAACCGCTGGCGCCTAAGTCAAAACCCTCTTTAATAATTGAGTCTTGACCAAGATTGGTGAGGAGCACTATCGAACCATTGGGCTTTTCTGGACGTTGTTTTCCTACTCTTCGCAAAACTTCTAGACCGTCTACTTTTGGCAGCATAATATCAAGCAGGACAAGGTCATAACCTCCCTTTAACATCTTAGACAGTCCTTCTTCGCCATCAGTCGACAAATCTACTTCGTAGCCTTCTTCGCGAAGCAACTCATCATAAAGCTCTCTTAAAAATTGGTCGTCTTCAACTACAAGTATTCTTTGAGCCATATTATCTATTATTGTATCATGTATCAGGTACCACGTATCAAGTATCTAGTTCGCAGCCGCTCCCATGATTACTGATCCCTAACTTTGCTTTTGCACTCCAAGCAAAACCTTGCTGTTGCGATGGCCTTCAAACGACCCGGGCTTATTTTCGTACCACAAGCCTCACAAACCCCATACTTACCCTCGTCAATTTTGCCTATCGCTGCCTCTACCTCAGATAACCTTTGTTTTAACTCCAATCTTTTAGCCACGATTCTATCATGACCCTCAGTGTCGGTGACATCATCCTCTGCGGTATTGGCGATAGTTTGATTTGTATCAAGGTAAGGGTCTTCAGCTTTGTAAATCGCAAGTTGCCTCACCAAATCTCCCTTTTCACTTAGAAGTTGTTTTCTTATTTTCTCCATAATAACCAGGTTAACATTAAAATTTGATCTTTCTTAGGATTCGGCTGTTCAACCCAAGGAGAGACCCAAGGAAAGCCCTCGCATCCTTTGAAAAATCACGAATCTGGAAATAGTATAAAGCAAAAATTGCCCCCGCTGCAATAGCCGCACTAACTAAAGTAGCTACAGGTACAGAAAGAAAAACAGCTGAATCGGCCCTAAAAAATTCTAACCAGGCGCGAACTAAGCTAGAAGAGATCAGAAATGTTAAGAATATTTTACCACTTTTCATATTCGGAGAAGCAAGATTGCGAAAATACAGTAAGTAGATAATGATAAAAATTAGAAAGTAACCGGCTGCTTCGTATAGTTGAACTGGGTGTCTTGCTCCGATTAAACCGGGCAGACTCACCGCCCAAGGCAAAGTAGTTTCTTTACCGTAGTCCAACCCCGCTAAAAAGGCGCCGATCTTCCCTAAAACCATCGCTGCGGCACCAGACAAAGAAGCTATATCAGCTATCTGAAAAAAAGACCATTTCCACCGCTTGACAAAATAAACCGCCACGAGCATGGCAGCTACCAGCGAACCGTGATAGGCAAATCCCCCTTGCCAAAAAGCAAAGGCGCTGGTTGGCTCATCGGCAAACAGACTCCAATTCAAAAGTAAAAAGTAAAAGCGTCCACCAACCAAAGCCGCTACGAGAGAAATTACTGACAAATCAAGCAATTTCTCCTCATTGTAACCCTGCCGTTTACCTTCGCGCCAAAGTATAAAAGTAGCTACAAGATAGGCTAAGGTTAAGAAAAACCCAAAAGAGTAAATTGTGACGGGTCCGATTTCGAATAAAACAGGAATCATACTTAGACGTAAGACCTCAGATCTAAGACTTAAGGCACCTTAAATCCGAGCTCTGACATCTTAAATCTTAAAACTAGCTTTCTTTCTCCAAACTCTCAATTAGCTTAACGAGCGTTCTAACGCCAAAACCAGTTGACCCTTTAGCTAAAAACGGCTTTTCATCTTCCAACCAAGCAGTATGCCCCAAATCGAGATGAACCCAAGAAGTTTTTCCTTCGATAAATTCCTTTAAGAACATCCCCCCGGCTATAGTACTAGCTTCGGGATGCCGTTTGTAGGCGTTTGCTATG
>DASVHF010000008.1:0-2192 GCA_036382695.1 Candidatus Nanoarchaeia archaeon
TCAATGCTTTGACGATCCTGTACAACTCTTGCTCGGTGGTTCTCTCGGTGCTGGTGTGGTTGCTAATCCGAAGAAGCCTGATCGCCGGCCAAAAATGGGCCTTCTGGGTGTTGCTGTTCGTGATCGGCTTTGTGGAAGTGATGGCCTTCATCGCCTCCGCACCCATCGGAAACGCACGCTGGCAAGTGAATATTGTTCTGAGCGCCTTATACGTTGTGGGCATTGGCCTGTCGGGCTATTCCCTATTCAAAGGAGATAAAAAATGAATTCAATCAAAAAGACCGCAAGAATCGCAGGTTTCCTCTATTTCATGTATTTTGTAACTTCGATCATTGCAAATTTGTTTGGTCGCTTTGTATTCGTGGATGCCCCAGCAACGGTCAATCACATAATGGCTCATGAATCGCAATTTCGTATCGGTTTTGTAATCAGTCTATTCTCAGTTGTGTTTTTTCTTTTGGCGGCCTGGTATTTGTACGTGTTATTAAAACCGGTCAACAAAAACATAGCTTTACTGTTCCTGTTATTAAACTTGGGTGGGTTTGCTATATGGTGTTTTAGTACGCTTAATCTATTTGCCAGCCTGCTGCTTTTGAGCGGAGCTGATTATTTGAAAGTATTCCAGCCAGATCAGCTACAAGCGCAAGCGATGTTATTTATCAGTTTACGCAAAAATGGGGCTATTATCGCCCAGATACCCTATGGCATCTGGCTCTTTCCTCTTGGTTATCTAGTTTTCAAGTCGGGCTTTCTTCCTAAAATCTTGGGCATATTGTTGATCGTTGATTGTTTTGGTCTTCTGATATGTGTTTTTCAGTTTTTCCTTTTGCCGGGCTACGAAGTAATATCGTACCCATTTATGGCGGTTAGTTTTATTGCGGAACTCTCTCTTACTTTGTGGCTTTTGATTAAGGGAGTAAAGGATCAGAAACCAACCCTAGCTGATGGTCAGAAATAAAAATGAATACTATCAAGTAAAAAGGAAAGGTACAAAAATGAAAGCAATTGTATGCACAAAATACGGACCGCCGGAGGTTCTTCAGCTCAAAGAGGTGGAAAAACCTACTCCCAAGGACAATGAAGTACTGATAAAAATTCATGCAGCAGCAGTGACAGTTTCGGACTGTATAGTTCGAAGTGGTAAAGTAAATATCGTGCTATGGATCCCCATGCGCATATTTATTGGTTTCAGAAGACCAAGAAAACCTGTACTAGGGTTAGAGTTAGCCGGAGAAATTGATGCAATAGGCAAAGATGTAAAACGATTTAAAAAAGGTGACCAAATTTTTGCACTTACCGGCAAGCGTTTTGGTGCTTATGCCGAGTACGCTTGTCTGCCAGAAGACGGAGTGTGCATGCCACAAGACAGTATTATGGCATTAAAACCGTCCAATGTAACCTATGAGGAAGCCGCTGCTGTTCCTTCCCGAGGAACTTTAGCATTGTATTTTCTCAAGAAAGGAAATATCCTGAAAGGACAAAAAGTTCTCATCTATGGAGCTTCTGGAGGGGTAGGTACTTTTGCGGTACAGCTTGCCAGGTACTTTGGGGCGGAAGTTACCGGGGTATGCAGTACCACAAATTTAGAATTGGTAAAATCTCTGGGAGCCGATAAGGTAATTGATTACACAAAAGAGGATTTTACGAATAGAGGAGAATCTTATGATTTTATCTTTGATGCCGTTGGAAAAAGATATAGCTCAAAACTACAGTATAAAAAAGCGCTAACTCCGGCCGGGAAATACATATCAGTCGATGAGGGGACACCAAAGTTATATCTGGAAGATTTAATATTAATCAAGGAGTTGGTTGAAGCGGGAAAGATAAAACCGGTCATTGATAGATTGTATCCGTTGGAACAGATGGCCGAGGCGCACAGGTATGTCGAAAAAGGACACAAAAAGGGAAATGTCGTCATTACGGTGGAAGAAAATCGCAAAACCTGACAAGGCGCAGCTCCCGACTGCTATTCCGCTACGCTTCGCAGCGGCAGGTGAGCTTGGTCATTAGATCGCTCAATACATTTACAATCTGTGCTGCCCACGGTTGCGCGCTTCAAGCCAGGCAACATCTTCTTAAGAATGATGATCTCTATCAAAAAGCCTGTACTCGTCCAAATGAAGGACGGATACAGGCTTTTGTTCAAGTGTTATACCCACCGTGGGTAGGGGACCCACCCTCTCCTGTTACTG
>DASVHF010000009.1:0-14965 GCA_036382695.1 Candidatus Nanoarchaeia archaeon
TGCCCCGATTTAATCGGGGAGGAAGGAGGGGACGACGTCAAGTCATCATAGCCCTTATGTCCTGGGCTACACACACGTTACAATGGATGTTAACAACGGGTTGCTACTTCGCAAGAAGATGCCAATCTCTCAAATGCATCCTCAGTTGGGATTGGGCTCTGCAATTCGAGCCCATGAACTAGGACTTGCTAGTAATCGCAGGTCAGCATACTGCGGTGAATACGTTCTCGGGTCTTGTACACACCGCCCGTCAAGTGAGCAAAGTCGGGGGTAGTTGAAGTCCCACTTTTTGTGGGCCGAGGCTAAACTCGGCGATGAGCGCTAAGTCGTAACAAGGTATCCCTACTGGAAGGTGGGGATGGATCACCTCCTTTCTTATATTTTTAAGTAAAGCAGGTCTTCGGATTTGAGTTACTTAAATAAAAGACAAGGGAGTGCGAGTCGATAGTAATAATGACTCTAGGTCTTTTCCACTCACGGAAAAGACCATGTCACCGGTCGTTTTGACCGAAGGACGTTCTAGGTTCCTGCTACATTTTGGGTTGTCGAAGAGAAAAACCCCGCACATTGCGGGGTTTTTGTGTTATTATTAGTCGGCAATGGAACAGCGTGGAGTTACTGTCGACATAGTCGCAGTTAAAAATAATAAAATAGCCTTAATTAAAAGAGGAAATGAGCCTTTTAAAGGTCATTGGGCTTTGCCTGGCGGCAAGGTGGATGTTGGAGAAACTACCCAAGAAGCAGCCCTAAGAGAATTAAAAGAAGAGTCGAGCCTTGAAGGAAAAGTTGAGTGTTTAGTTGGGTACTACGACAATCCAGATAGAGATCCAAATAACAACGTAACGTTTGCCTACGCCGTGTCAGTAAGAGGCGAGTTAAAAGCAGCGGATGATGCAGTTGAAGCAGGTTGGTTTGGTTTAGACAAACTCCCACCGCTTGCTTTTGATCACCAGCAAATAATTGAAGATTTTTCTACTGGTTATGAGCTTGTTAGACAACAGAAGTGATTTTTGCTAAAATTCTTTCCACTCGGGTGCGTAGCTCAGTTGGAAGATAGAACGCTTGTATTCTATGCCTCCTTCGGAGCCAAATACTCTGCGTGCTGCGACCACTTCGTGGACTAAGAGCGCGGCTTTGACTTTTGCGAAAGCAAAAGCGAAACGCGAAGCGGTGCACTTTTGCGCGCGTAGCTCAGTGGTTAGAGCACTACACTGATAATGTAGGGGTCCATGGTTCGAATCCATGCGCGCGCACCAGCGAACGCAAAAGATAGCAGCTATAGCTGCGTCTAAAACCGAGGTTAGAGGTTCGAATCCTCTTCCGCCCACCATTTTGTTCCTCTTTAATTTCTTGTATAATCTTCCCGATGAAAGAAATCACGATAAAACAACTAACGCAATTAGTAATGAAGCAAGCAAAAGAAAAAGGTTTTGGTACAGAGCCAAAAGAAACTAATGTTCCAGAAAAAATTGCCCTAATACACTCTGAAATTTCAGAAGCTTACGAGGCATATAGGCATAAAAGAATGAAAGGGAAGAATAGTTTTGAAGAAGAACTTGGGGATGTCCTGCAGAGAATTTTGCATTTGTGTGGGGCTTTAAATATCGATATTGAAAAAGCCATTTTGAAAAAAATGGAGTCAAATAAAGGCAGAGGGTGGGATTGGACAAAGCTAAATGAGACCCACGCATTACCCTCTAAGAAGCATTAGCAGGCCACATTTTTAACTGATAACAAACCTTTCTTAAACTTGACTTAAGTTCAATTTAGTGTTATATTTGGGCCGATGATGCGACAGATAGCATCAGAGGAGATTTTTAGGTTTAGGATTTCTTAGTTATGTGAGGTTTTAATTATATTCCGTTTGGCTTTAGTCCTCCTAAGACTTCCTAGGCGCAGAACGTGAGAGTACTGAGAAATTAAGCGATAGTGAAATTTCGAATTACGGAGCGTTCTATTTCCTAAAAATTCCCCTCTAGACACTAAAACTTAATATTGTTAGAATCAGCACTTCACTTCGTTCAGTGTAAACTTAAGTGGTTAGTTTACCCTGAGTGGTAGCGAACGGGGGCCTGTAGCTCAGCTGGCTCAGAGCGCTACATTTGCAATGTAGAGGTCGCCGGTTCAAGTCCGGCCAGGTCCACCACGGATTAGATATGAGATCGAAGATTTAAGACTTAAGATATCTTACATCTGACATCTTGTATCTGAAATCTAGATTTGCACTTTGAAAACTGGATAGAAGAGGTCAGGGAGCAGCTTAGCAGACAGCAGTTAGCAGATTTCTGCTTTCCGCTTACTGTTTTCTGCTTTCTGATCGATGGATCTAACTAATGCATCTGGTGGATGCCTTGGTTCTCTTGGCCGATGAAGGACGTAGTAGTCTGCGATAAGCTTCGGTGAGCTGACAACAAGCTTCGATCCGGAGATTTCCGAATGGGGTAACCCCTCCGATTTATCGGAGACTTATCACCCAATCCATAAGTGATATAGAGGGAACTCCCTGAACTGAAACATCTTAGTAAGGGGAGGAAGAGAAAGCAATTAGCGATTCCCTAAGTAGTGGCGAGCGAAAGGGGATTAGCCCAAACCCCGATTTAATCGGGGGGTTGTAGGACTTGTCTGTCTTTAATGACGAGGAGTCACAAACCTTTTTGGTAGCAGAAGGACCTGGAAATGGTCCGCCACAGAAAGTGAAAGCCTTGTATGCGAAACCAAAAAGGCTCCTGACGAGCACCTGAGTACCGCGGGGCACGTGAAATCCTGCGGGAATCTGCGCCGACCAAGGCGTAAGGCTAAATACCAAGAGAGACCGATAGTGAACTAGTACCGTGAGGGAAAGGTGAAAAGAACGCCGGTGAGGCGAGTGAAATAGATCTGAAACCAGATGCTAACAAGCAGTCGGAGCTGTGCGAGGCTTTTAGCCTCGCAGACTTAAGATCTAAGTTTTAGGATCTAAGATATCTTAAATCCAATATCTTACATCTGATATCTGCGAAGCTGTAAGCTTCGCATGGTGACGGCGTGCCTATTGAAGAATGAGCCGGCGAGTTACTTCGTAAAGTATTAGTTTAACCGTGCACGCGGGAAGGCGTAGTGAAAGCGAGGTCTAACTGACCGAATCAACTTTACGGAGTAGACCCGAAACCGGGTGAGCTACCCATGGGCAGGGTGAACGTCAGAGAAATCTGGCCGGAGGCCCGAACCCGTGTCTGTTGCAAAAGGCTGGGATGACCTGTGGGTAGGGGTGATATGCCAATCGAACCCGGAAATAGCTGGTTCTCCCCGAAATATATTTAAGTATAGCCTTCTGTGATGAACTTGTGGGGTAGAGCTACTGAATGGTCCGACGATTCGCAAGAAGAGTCGGACTAACCAAACTCCGAATACGCAAGTTTCTTAGCAGAGGAGTCAGACTAGCCGGGCTAAGCTGGTTAGTCTAAAGGGAAACAGCCCAGATCGCCAGCTAAGGTCCCTAAGATCAAGCTTAGTGTGAAAGGAAGTGCCATTCCTTAGACAGATAGAAGGTTGGCTTAGAGGCAGCCATCCTTTAAAGAGTGCGTAACAGCTCACTATCCGAGTTGGGAGTGACGCGCCGAAAATTCAACGGGGCTAGAAGCTTGACACCGAAGCTGCGGATCCAGCTTTGCTGGATGGTAGGGGAGCGTCCCGACAACGTTGAAGTTGAACCGTAAGGTTTGGTGGAGTTGTCGGGAGTGAGAATGCCGGCATGAGTAGCGAAAGTCCGGTGAAAAACCGGACCGCCGAATACCCAAGGTTTCCTTCGCAACGTTAATCGGCGAAGGGTTAGTCGGTCCTAAGTCGAGGCCGTAGTAGGCGTAGGCGATGGATAAGCCGTCCAAGATTCGGCTACCAAATTCAGACCGTTTAGTCCGGCTTTGCCGGACGCAGCTCCGATCAAATCGGAGCTCTTAACGAAGGGTTGACAAAGATGGATCTTTCCAGGCAGGTTATGCGATCTGCTCTAAGTAGTGAGGAAGTGGAAGTAGGAAAATCCGCTTATTTTTCCACGTTTAATTCAAGCTACGATGGCTCATCTGCGTCTTCGGACAAGGATGAGTGGAACGGATTCAACTTTCGAGAAAATTCTCGTCGTGAGGTTTGAGTTTGACCGTACCGCAAACCGACACAGGTGGGTTGGTAGAGAATACTAAGGCGATCGAGAAAACTATCTCCAAGGAACTCGGCAAAACAGCTGGGCGTAAGCTATGCAAGATGCCCTTCCCGATGTTGAATCGGGACGCAGCGAAAGACTCTCAAGCGACTGTTTAACAAAAACACAGGGCTCTGCAAACCCGAAAGGGGAAGTATAGGGCCTGAGGCCTGACCAGTGCCGTAAGGTTAAGGAAGAGAGTGCAAGCTTTCAACCGAAGCCACGGTAAACGTCCGCAGTAACTATAACTGTGCTAAGGTAGCGAAATTCCTTGTCGGGTAAGTTCCGACCCGCACGAAAGGTATAACGACTTGAGAACTGTCTCGGAGATAGACTCGGCGAAATTGAGATGGCTGTGAAGACGCGGCCTAGGTATGCCAGGACAAAAAGACCCCGTGGAGCTTTACTACAACTTGGCCCTGCGTCTGGTTTCAAGATGTGTAGCGTAGGTGGGAGCCCGATTTAATCGGGCGTCAATGAAACACCACCCTTCTTGTAATTTGGCGCTTACTCTGACCCGTACAAACCGGGCAGAAGACAAGGTCTGGTGGGTAGTTTGACTGGGGCGGTCGGCTGCTAAAGAGTAACGCAGCTGTCCAAAGGTCCGCTTAGCCCGGATGGAAATCGGGTGGTAAGTGCAAAGGCAGAAGCGGGCTTGACTGCGAGGCCTACAAGCCGAGCAGGTGCGAAAGCAGGGCTTAGTGATCCTCCGATTGCTTTTTGGGAGGCACGGAGCTTAACGGATAAAAGCTACCCCGGGGATAACAGGCTAATAGTGCCCAAGAGTTCACATCGACGGCACTGTTTGGCACCTCGATGTCGGCTCGTCCTATCCTGGGGCTGAAGTAGGCCCCAAGGGTTGGGCTGTTCGCCCATTAAAAGGGTACGCGAGCTGGGTTCAGAACGTCGTGAGACAGTTCGGTCTCTATCCGGCATACCCGCATGAACCTTGAGAGACGCTGCTCCTAGTACGAGAGGACCGGAGCGGATCAGCCTCTGGTGTACCAGTTGTCGCAGCAGCGGCAGCGCTGGGTAGCTATGCTGGTTTGGGATAAGCGCTGAAAGCATCTAAGTGCGAAGCCCTCCTCAAGATTAGGGTTCATAGATCCCTGGAAGACTACCAGGTTGATAGGCGGTGTGTGTAAGACTGGTAACAGTTTTAGCTAAACCGTACTAATAGATCGCAAAAGATCCTTCGGATCTGTTGCGATCTGCGACCTCGCTTTCAGCGAGGGCTAAGATCGCTTCAGATTCATAAGCTTCTATCCAGTTTTCAGGATGTAAAGTGACAGGTAACAGGTTGTGTTATATGTTGCCGTTTTAGACTAGCTACAATAACTTGTAACTTGAAACTTTTTACTTGTGGCTATTCTAAGGCCGTTTGAGCGAGGTGGCTCCACCTTTTCCCATTCCGAACAGAGTCGTGAAACGCCTCAGCGCCGATGATACTTGGTCCGCAGGGCCCGGGAAAGTAGGTCACGGCCTTACTTTTTTGGCAAAATTAAGTCCGTGACCTGCGATAGCTACGTTTGCTTAGCTGGATAGGTACTTCCAGCGCAGAACGCGAAGCGGTCTATTTGGGTCAATATCAAATAGCGACTCCGCTATCTAAGGTCACGGTTGCAATTGTAGAAAGACCTCGGTTTAACCAAGGTTTTTCTTTTGAATTGATTTAGCCCCACACCCAGCAAATTTCATAAATAACCTATAATCATTGACTTTTACGTATGTTTCTGCTACTATTTACCGCCAGAAACTTGAAGTGCTGAGAAAGGAGAGGGGAATGGCAGAGATCATTGACCGTTGGCAAGCCCAAGGTTGTGTTGCATTCCCCTGTGAGGAGGATGCAACTGGGAGTACTCTAGTTGAAAGGACTTTCAGGCAATTAGGGTATAAAGATACTCTTTCAGCAATGATGAACCAACGCAGGTTTCCTGAAATTGGATTGTGTACTGTCGATTGGGTAAGACCAATTGACGGGTCACAAGATAGGTACCCGCGGTTCCATTTGGAAATCAGCAAAGCGGTTGTGTCTCAATATACCAATCGGGCTGTGGTTGAAGCAGAGGTTAGAGTACACATCGATGAGCGGCCCCATGTTACAGCCAAGACGGAGTTGGCGGGCCAGAATTGCTTACGGGAAGTGGAAAGGCTTGAAAAAGACTGTCCAAAGCCAGCAGGTTGAGAAGCCACCAAAGTTTGGTGGCTTCGTTTCATTTGAAATCTTTCAGCGTCCCAGTTATAATGTTTTTACTTCTTAAGAAAGGCAGGTTTTTCGTAAAAAACTTTATGGCGGAAAAAGATGAAAAAGATACTTCCTCCCACGAGTCAAAAATACGAGGACGTGTTTTCTCGACTGAACAACCAGTCTCGAAAATGGCCCAGCTGCTTGCCGAAAGGCAGTGGCAGCCCCGTGTTCTAGCTAAGGGCGAAGCTGTAGAAGGCGTTATCGCCGGCGTTGTTTCTGACTCAGTTTTAGTTGATATTGGAGCTAAAGCTGAAGGGATGATTCCTCGTAAAGAGCTTATTGATTCTGGCGAAAAAATAGAAATAGGGGCTAAAATTTCGGCTGTCGTAGCTCAGACAGAGGGTGATTCAGGGACGGTGGTGCTTACTGTAAAAAAGACTGTTGCAGAAAGAGTGTGGGAGCAACTGCAAGAAAAAGCGGAAAGCAACGAGGCAGTTGATGTAAAAGGTGTCGGAAGTAATCGAGGCGGGCTTATCGTTGAATACAAAGGAATCCGCGGATTTATTCCCTCGTCCCATCTGCTAACAGAAACAAAAAGCGCCGTAAATAAAGGTCTTTCGGCCAAAATAATTGAAGTTAATAAAAATCTAAATAAATTGGTTTTCTCTGAAAAAGAAGCGGCTGGGGAAAGCCTCCCAAAAATTGAATTGCCTTTTAAAATCGGTGACACACTCCAAGTCAAAATCTCAAAAATCCTAACCTTCGGCTTACTTGTTTCTTTACCTTCCGGGTCGGATGGGTTAATCCACATTAGCGAGATCTCTTGGAGAAAAGTGGTCGGTTTGTCGGATAATTTTAAGGAGGGGCAAGAACTGAAAGCGAAGGTGATTTCAATTGACCTAAATACCGCTAGGACTAATTTATCAATTAAGCAACTTGAGAAAGATCCATGGCGGGAAGCAGCCAAGAAATATAAAGTTGGAGCTACATTTGAGCGACCTGTTACACGATCCACAAGCTACGGTGTTTTTATTGAATTAGAAGATGGAATCGAGGGTCTTCTACATAGCTCAAAGATTCCTTATGGTCTGGAACTTAAAAGTGGGGACAAGGTAAAAATTTCTGTTGATCTGTTTAATAGTGAGCAAAGAAGAGTTGCCTTGAGGCTTGTAACAGCCCAGGCAGAGAAGGGTAATGGGGCTGGGAAAACTACAACCAAACAAATACGGAATAAAGCAGAGTCACAAAAAAAATCAAAAGGGACAAAGACAAAGAAGAATGTCAAAAAAACTAACTGAGAAATTTACTGGTAGGTCAAAGCAGGCTCTTAGCCAAGCAGCGAAAGAAGCAAAGCAACTAGGAACGGAAGTTGTAGATACCGAGCATATTTTACTTGGCGTTTTGGCTGATGAGTCTTCGGTTGCTTATAAGGTTTTAAACTCATTTCAAATTGATAGCGGTCGAGTCAAGGAGTCAATTTTAGCCTCAACTGATGTGCCGGCTAGTGAAAAACAAGGTAAAAAAGCGGAAGGATTTTCAGAGGCTGCTCAAGAAGCGATCGCAACCGCCGCACTTCAAGCTTATCTTTGGGGCAGCGCCTACGTAGGGACTGAGCATATTCTTTGCGGCTTGGCCAAGACCCCTTCTGGGTTGGCCTGCCACATATTAAGAAGTTGGGGGATTAGCTACGATTCACTCAAAAGCCGGGTGGAAAACTACACTCCTATCGCTCAACAACAAACAATAACTAAAGAACCGGCCACCCCACTTCTAAATAATTATGGTCGGGATCTTACTGCCTTGGCAAAAACTAGTAGTCTAGACCCAGTTATTTCCCGTGAGGACGAAATAGTACGTGTTCTTCAAGTCCTCTCTCGCCGAATTAAAAATAACCCCGTTCTTCTTGGTGATGCAGGGGTTGGTAAGACCGCTATTGTCGAGGGGTTAGCCCAAAGGATTGTTTCTCGTGATGTCCCCCAGAAATTCTTTAATACAAGACTAGTGAGCCTTGATATAAATGCCTTGGTAGCCGGTACACGGTTCCGGGGAGATTTCGAAGAAAGAATGCTGGGTATTATCGATGAAATTAAAGGAGCGCAAAACGCAATCCTTTTTATTGATGAGATCCATACTATAGTAGGAGCAGGAGGAGCAGGTGGAGCATTGGACGCAGCTAATATTTTAAAGCCGGCCCTCTCTCGTGGAGAACTGCGCTGTATTGGGGCAACGACTGCTGATGAGTACGCTGAATTTATCGAAGATGATGCGGCTCTGGAACGGCGCTTCCAACCGATATATGTTGGGGAGCCAGATGTGTCAACCACGATCTCCATCTTGAGTGGTTTGAAGAACCGGTACGAGTCGTATCACGGGGTGAAAATTAAAAAGTCGGCTATAAATACTGCCGCCCGGTTTGCCCATCGTTATTTAGTCGACCGTCATCTGCCAGATAGTGCTATCGATATTTTGGATGAAGCTGCCAGTAAAAAAACTGTTTCTTTCGGTAGCTTAAACAAAGGTGCAGCTACTCTTGGAGATAGATTGGAGCAACTGCGAGCCGAAAAAGACCGTTTGTTGAAGGAAGAAGAATGGCAGGCGGCAACTAGCCTGCGGGAGGAAGAGGAAAAACATAAAAAGAGGCTCGAACAGTTAACGGGGGAGCAAAAGAAAAACTATTCTGCTTTTATCGACGAAAGGGATATTACCGAAGTCGTTTCGGCAATGACAGGAATACCGGTGGAAGAATTAACGGCGCCAGAAGCAGCCAAGCTTCTCGAGCTAGAAAAAGCTCTTGCAAGACGGGTGATAGGTCAAAACCATGTGTTGCAACAAGTCGCGGGAGTTTTGCGCCGCAACCGAGTAGGATTGCGCGATCCGGCTCGACCAACCGGTAGCTTCTTATTCCTGGGAGCTAGTGGGGTTGGCAAGACACTGGTGGCTCAGACACTTGCAGAGGCCTTATTTGATGACGCGGCTAGTTTGACCCGCTTGGATATGAGTGAATTTTCTGAACGTCACACTGTAGCTAGGTTAGTCGGAGCACCACCTGGCTATGTTGGTTACGAAGAAGGAGGTGAGCTTACTGAGAAGCTGAGGCGCAGGCCATACAGTGTAATATTGCTAGATGAGATTGAGAAGGCCCACCCAGAAGTTTTTAATATTCTACTTCAAGTTTTGGACAATGGCCATCTGATGGACGGGAAGGGGAGAACCGTTAATTTCCGGAATACGATTATCATCATGACCAGTAATATCGGCAGCCATTTGATTCGCAAAGAAGGCGATATAGGATTTGTTCGAGATAAAGAAAGTGAAAAAGACGCGGAAGCTGCATATCAAAATATCTCTTCCAAACTTATGGATGAATTGCGGAAAAACTTCAAGCCAGAATTCTTAAACCGAGTTGATTCGACCATAGTCTTCCGGCCATTGAACAAAACAACGGTTAAAAGAATAGCCAAACTATTAATAAAAGAAGCAGCAGGTCGGTTAAAAACCGAGCACAAAATGAAGTTAAAAGTTGAACCGGCTGTTTATGATTTGCTGGTTGAGAAAGGTTTCTCTGAGGAATACGGTGCGAGAGAAATGCACCGTGCTGTGACTGAAATGATTGAAGACCCTCTCTCAGAAGGAATCTTAGCCCAAGCGTTAAAGAAGGGCCAAACCGTTTCCTTGGGGGTAGAAAAGGGCCAGATAACCCTCAAATAACCTCTGGCCACCGATAGTATTTGCTGCAAAAAGTATACGATCGTATCAAAAGTGCAGCATTTTCAAATGATGGACACCATGCTCGCCAAATCTGATTTGGCTCGTAAGGCGGTTTCGGCTTTTAACTTGTTACTTGTTACTTTTTGCTGTTAGAATGGTCGGGTAATGGCAAAAGGGTCTTCTGTGTACATCTGCCAACAATGTGGATATCAATCACCTTCGTATTTAGGTAAATGTCCAAATTGCGACTCGTGGAGTAGTCTGGTTGAAACTATTGTTGCAGAAAGTAGAGAGCAGAAGGTAGTTAGCAGGGGGGTTGGTGTAGTTAGGCCCCAAAGGCTCTCTGAGGCGGTGAAAAAACCTCTACGCCGCTTTCAAACAGGCGTTTCTGAACTGGACAGAGTTCTTGGTGGAGGGATTGTTCCAGGCAGCTTGGTACTTTTGGCCGGGGACCCAGGGATCGGAAAATCCACACTTCTGCTGCAAATTGCTAGTTTCTTCAAAACACTCTATATCTCCGGTGAAGAAAGCATCCAGCAGGTTAAATTGCGTTTTGATCGATTGGGAAAAACCGCGAAGAACCTATTCATTTTTACTGAAACGGATGTTGACCAGATTTTAGAAGTAGCTAGGACTGACGATTATCAGATTTTGGTAGTGGATTCTATCCAAACTACCGTGACGAGCGATCTAACTAGTGCTACTGGCAGTATTGGTCAGGTAAGAGAGACGGCCTACAGACTGCAGAGGTTGGCAAAAGCGGGCAAGACAGCCGTCTTCTTGGTTGGTCACGTGACCAAAGAGGGTGCAATCGCTGGCCCCAAGGTTTTAGAGCATCTCGTCGACACGGTTTTGTACCTACAGGGCGATCAAAGTAGCTCATTTCGTATCCTCTCTGCGACAAAAAATAGGTTTGGGCCAATTGATGAGATCGGAGTTTTCGAGATGAGAGAGGATGGCATGGTCGAGGTGAAAAACCCCTCTAAAGAATTCCTATCTTCGCGTATTTCTGCACCGGGCTCTATTGTCGTGCCTGTTATGGAGGGTTCACGACCAATCTTAACTGAAGTGCAGGCTCTGACAAGCCAGACCAATTTCGGTCTGCCTGTTCGGCGTGGGTCAGGCATAGGCCAAAACCGACTGCAGATATTGGTAGCTACTCTAACGAAGCGAGCAGGAGTCTCCTTAGCAAATCAAGATATATTTGTAAACCTCGCAGGTGGCCTGCAGGTGAAAGAGAGAGGTATAGACCTCGGTGTTTGTTTAGCTATTGCATCTAGTGCGCAAGATGCGCTAATATCTAAAGACACAGCCGCAGTTGGGGAGGTCGGACTTCTTGGTGAAGTACGTGCAACCCCAAACGAAGAGAAGCGACTGCAAGAAGCAAGAAAGCTTGGCTTCAAAAAGTTTATGACTAGCAAGCAGGTGAGAACTCTACGTGAAGCTATAAAGCTTGCGTTAAACTTAAAAAGTTAATAGTAGAGGTTGGGGTTTATCTAGCAACTACGGACTTATCCTTCTTACTTTCCTCCAGCCTCTAGAAAGGAATCATCCAAGTGAATATTCAAATACTTTTTCGTGTAACTCTCGGTGTCGGCTTTGCCGCTCTAGGTTACTTTGTCTCTGATCGTTTCCTCAACATAGCAGACCCAGGGGTCAAAACAGGTATGAGCGTAATTATTACAGTAGCTTCAGGAGCGGCTGGGGTTTTTCTAGTTCCCCTGATAAGCCGTTGGATAGGTTATTGGAGTAGTGTTTTTGCTCAAAGAATAGCCAATGAGGTAATCTCACAACTACGCTTGCCGACTTTAAGTGACGTGCGCGAGTTACCTGGTAGAATACCAAGGCCAGGTGGTAAGAAGAAAGAAGAGGCCGGGTTTATAAACCCAATCCTCGTCGATACCAGTGCGCTGATTGATGGTAGGGTGGCTGATGTGGCTGAGAGCGGGTTTTTATATGGTACTTTGATTGTACCGCAGTTTATTTTGTCGGAACTCCAACATATCGCTGATGCTTCAAACGCGCTACGTCGAGGAAGAGGAAGAAGAGGGTTAGAAGTGTTGGAAGGCTTGAAACGCTCAAAGCAAGTAAAGACAGTCATTTATGATGTTAGCGATCCTAAGGGTAAGAACATTGACGAAAAGTTACTAAACTTAGCTAAAGCGCTAAAAGCAAAGATTCTCACCACGGATTTTAATCTCAATAAAGTAGCCACCGTGTCTGGTATAAAGATTCTAAACATTAACGAGCTTGTCAACTTACTAAAAACCACTTTGTTGCCTGGGGAGCAGCTTGAGGTGAACGTAATTTCCGGAGGCAAGGAAAAGACTCAAGGTGTGGGCTACTTATCTGATGGTACGATGATCGTCGTTGAAAATGGAGCGAGGTTTATTGGCAAGAGCGCCCCGACGGTAGTTTTACGAGTACTGCAAACAGCTGCCGGTAGGATGATTTTTACTCAGGTTGACGAAAAAGAAAAGAAACAGGGGAAAGCAGAGATTTAGTGAAAGGATAGAATCGTCTTTCTCGAACACACAATCCCAACCTTCTTAAATCTGCAGATGTAGCGTTTAAACCGTATAAAAATTCCCGTAACGAGAATTAATGATTCCCGCAAGCAGTTAAACAAGCTAAAATGGAACCTAAATACACTATGGGTTCCATGATTATTCAGGCTATATTTTTCTATAGGATGAAAAAACTTGACAAAAAGAGGTTCTTGTGAGAAACTAGGATCGTTACAAGGTACTGCCTTGATCCCCGAAAGGGGTAAATGGTAGGTCCTCGGTCACAATCTTTGGGCAGGGGATTGTGGCGCCCCGAGTCTTACTCGGGGAGGAATTATCCGAAAGCGGTATAAAACGAAACACCGCCATGGTCGGAAGGACTTTGACACCGATGGCAGTGTTTCGAAGAGTACATCTGGACAGCAGGTGTACTGATCAATTTATTTTAAACATAAAGGGTGATAAGAAATCAAGTCTGAAGTTGTTTTAGTAGATTTTGACAAGCAGGCACTATAACAAATTGTATAAATAATATTTCACTAGAGACTATTTTTTGAGTAGATAATTTGTTCATCCAGCCTCGAAAAATGGCCGTGGAGATCACCCCCGGCGTCTGGTTTGACCACGTACAAAATCGCCAACAGACCCCGGCGTCTGGTTTGGGGTAACACTCATACTGGACGCTGAGGTTTGCTGGCGATTTCGTTTTTACGAATGAGCACGCGAGAGTACGTAAGAAACTGAAAGTTTCGGACATACGGAGCGTGATATTTTTATTTTGGCGTAGTTTTGTAAAAACGCAGCATGCGGCAGCGTGCTATTTTTACGTGGCAGGGGTACCACTCTAGGAACACAGCAGCCGGGAGTACTGAGAAACTGGTAAGTTTCAAGGTACGGAGGATGCTATACTGGACGCTGAGGACTGTCTGCGAGTTTTTTATTACAAAGCTAATCCCTCATGTCAATAAAAATCAACACTTTAGTGCTCTTCTACGATATTTCCTTAAATATTTAAAAAATGCCCTAGTTCAAGTAAATAGACTGCTTTGCATCCTGCGTCGTTTCACTCCTAAGTCGTTAGACTATACTTGAACGTAAGACATGAGAATACCTGAAAAATCAAGCAGCTGCGAAGATTTTGAAGTTATGTAGTGGCTTATAGTTGACAAATTACCAATTTAGTTATACAATCAGCGCCGACTTATAAAATGATAGCAAAGGCTGCCTGCCAGGCAGTTTTTTGTTCGCACCTTGATAATCCTTAAGGCAACAAAACATCGGCAAGAGACTAGTGCAAGGAGGTGCACGCATGACAACCGTGCTGGCTATAGTAGCCACAGTTGCCACCCTGATAGGCCTCTACCGCGCTTTGAGCGCCAAGAAGTTGAGGCCAATAGTCGAGTCCGGGGTAGTGGTCGTCGCCGTCTTCGCCGCCGCCCTCCTCCTTTCTTCTGGGGGAATGCAGGGACCGGGCGTCCACGACAGCGCCTCGGTAAGCGGAGCGGAGGGGGAATACTCCTCCGAAAACGGTTACGCAGTAGCGGAGCTGGCGCCAAATCCAGACGGCTCCGTCTCCTTCGAAGGCCGTGTGCTTGACAGGGAGACACAAGAGCCGTTGGCCTACGCCCAAGTTCTAGCAATCCAGTATCGGCATCCGCAGGACCAACCGATGGTGGCTACATTCAGTAGCCCAGGTGTCCCGCTGGTTTTGCCGACAACTTCGAGCGACGCACCGATTGGGAACAGCCGCCTTGACGTGCTGACCACTGACGAGAATGGCTCCTACAGCATAGAGGTGGGCCAGTACGAGCAGGTCCAGTTTTACGCAGCGTCCTCAGGTCACTGGGGCCAGGACACAGCGATTCTACTGGCTAACGGCCGTCAGCAGGTTGACATTTATCCTGCTGCATTGGATCAACCTGCGCCGATCCCGGTTCACGATGGTGCCTACATCGTTGACGAGGGGTTCCAAAACACCCAAAACAACCAGGCGCTTTCGAGCTTTGACCAACTACGGGCTCGAGCGGCAGCGGCGTTGAGGTGTCAGGGCTTCGATGTTACAACTGAAGATATCACCAACATCGAGGATCTGGATGATCTCACGGGGGTGTTCAAGACTCACGTCTTGCTGCGCTCCGACGACTGCGGATCGGTGGAGGCGAGAACCATCGACTACACCGATCGTCCTACTGACTCCAAGCTGGTTACGACGAGCAAGGGGACCTTCACCCTCGTCGACGCCTGTGCCAACCTGGTCATACCTACTCCCGAAGGATTCCTTAAGATCTTCAAGTTCGAGGATCTCAACGGGAACGGTAGGTTCGATGCTGGAGAGCCAGGCCTTCCTGGATTTGAGTTCCGGATCATCGGCGAAGGTGAGGACTTCAC
>DASVHF010000010.1:0-16968 GCA_036382695.1 Candidatus Nanoarchaeia archaeon
TAAAATAAATAGGCGTAGGCGGGTCTGCTCGAACGGCCAACACGACCACGCAACTGATAAATCTCCGCTAAACCAAATTTCTGAACATTTTCGATAACTATCGTATTCACATTGGGCATGTCTAATCCAGAACCAATGATAGTAGTGCACACCAAAACATCTGCTTTTCCGGAATAAAATTGCTCCATCGCTTCCTCCAGCTGGGCTTCTCTCATTTGACCGTGGGCACAGACTACCCTTGCGTTAGGAACCAACGAGGCCACCTCGCCAGCTTTTTTTGAAATTTCAGCTACATTGTTAAATAAGTAATAGGCCTGACCACCCCGATTTATCTCAGCCTCAAGCGCAGCTTTTATTTTTTGATCGTCAAACTCCCCAATTGAAGTTTGGATCGGTTTTCTCCCTGGTGGCGCCTGTTTCAACGCTGAAATATCACGCAAACGTGTTAATGCCATATGCAAGGTTCTTGGAATTGGCGTAGCAGTCATTGAAAGAACATCCACGTCTGTACGCAAACTCTTCAAGCGTTCTTTATGAGCTACTCCAAAACGATGCTCCTCATCAACTATTAGCAACCCAAGGTTTTTGAACTCTACGTCACCGCTAAGTAATCTGTGGGTCCCGATCACAATGTCTGTTTTTCCGATTTTTAGTTTCTTCAAAACCTCTTTCTGCTCCCCCTCTCCCCTAAATCTAGAAAGCATTTCAATTTCCACTGGGAACTGTTCCAAACGCTGCTTGAAAAGATGGAAGTGTTGTTCGGCAAGCAAGGTGGTTGGAACCAACACTGCTACTTGTTTTCCTTCTTGAACTACCTTAAAAGCTACGCGGATGGCGACTTCGGTCTTCCCAAAACCGACATCACCGACCAAAACTCTATCCATCGGCCGCTTGCCGTGAAGATCCTTCTTTATTTCCTCGGTTGATTTTATTTGATCTTCGGTTTCTTGGTACTCAAAAGAATCTTCGAGTTGCTTCTGCCAAGAAGTATCCAGGGAATAGCTTGGTCGGCTCGAAACTTCTCTTTTTGCGTATAGCTGTAGTAGGTCTTGCGCAACTTTTATTATTGACTCTTGGACCCGTGTCTTAATTCTCTCCCAACCGCTTGTTCCCAAATTGTTAAGTCTTGGTTTGTAACCAGGAACACCAATATATTTTGTCAGTCTTTCGATTTGATTTGCTGGAACATACAGCTTATCCCCTTTCGCGTACTTAACAACCAACTGTTGGCTGGAAGTAACTGACCGATCCGATTTGTGAGGTTCCATTGGCACCCCGAAAAAGACTTCGTCTTCACGGGGCAGGCAAGCTTTCGCGTTTACCCCGTAGCGAGCGGAGCGAGTCGCACGGGGCGGATTTGGAACCGAGTCAAATCGTTGATCGGGAAGTGACTCATCTGAAATTCCCAAAAACTTTCCGATTCCATAATCAATATGAACCACTAGATCGCCCGGTTCTATTTCGGAAAGAAAAAGTCTCTCATACTTGCCCGAATCGACAGGAAACTTTGCTTTTTTAACCCAAGTCGGCGCTAGTTTCGGCGTGATACCAAATGGAACAATGTAGACCTCTTTCAGGTTTTTAATTTTGCTTTGCGAGATTGGATTGAATAAATATAGATTTTCGATGTTTTCGCCAATTAAATCTATCCGCACCGGCGTTTTATATCTTTCCAGCCAAAGGTCGATCAGGTTTCCACGAGAAGCAAACTGCCCTTCTTTCTCAGGTGTAGAAATACCTACCTTTTCATAGCCAAGATCAGTTAATTGCTTGGCCAATTCGCGGCTCTGAATCTTTTCATTTATTTTTATGCTAAAACCTTCTGCCTTCATTTTCTGCAACGTAAAAACTCCCCTTTTACTAAAAACTAGGGGTGTAATACGTATTGAATTTGCTTTGAGATTATATCACGATTCGTAGGTTAAGTAGAAAAAGGGCGAAAAGGCCAACCCGCAGCGTGCCGTGTAGCAACGTAGGATCAGCCTTTGTCACTCGTAGTGGTAGTCTCCCATCCCCAAGGCGCTGGGCCCCTCCACATGGATGATTGTGAGCGCCGGCTTGCCTTCAGTAACCAGTTGATGCGAGACACCCGCCGGAACGCGAAGACTTCTCCAAAGCCTTGCCGCTTTCTCCCCATCCGCAAATCTAGGAGTACCCAGTCTAATCGTCGGGCATCCGAGCACCGGATTGAACCGTTCTGTCTTTCGATCGTGCCAGTGTCTTGAGGTTCTCGCCTTTTGCCACACCCTCTGAATTAGAGTCCCATGATCGCCGCAGTCGCGTCGGCCAAGATACTCAGCATCCGATTCATCTGATCTGGTGAACCCTTCCCCTCGCGGAACCTCGAATCCCCACGCGGCGAGATAGAATACAATTCTGTCCAGGTTCACGGTAATTAAGTCGAACGCGCCTTTGAAGGAGTGCTCGGCACGCCGCATCAAGGCTTCCAAACAATGTGACCCCAACAATACCAAGAGTGGGTTTGGGTTGTGGGGCTCAAAATAGCAGAATACACGCTCGTGAACCGGCCCGACCCAACTGGAAAATTTGGCTTCAGCCACAATCACCTCTCTCTTCCTTCCCTCTGGACTGCTTGGTCTATCACGCTCGCTTGCTGTGACATTCCTCAAGGTGTGCCTCGAGAAGACCTTCCTGAATGTTGCGGCCACAGCCCGCTGGGCATGGAAAGCAGCACGAGCTCCCATGTCCCATCATCATCGACCCAGGCTTGTGGCAGTCGCATACGCACTCGTGTGGACAACGATTGTTAGGCAGATCCATGGTCTCTCCCCCGGCTAGTTTATCCCTTATCTTTCAACCAGTTTACCACGACCTCGCTGGCTCGTTCAATCAACTTGGCAATATCGCCTGGATTTTCGGAGAAATCCTGCAAGACCCATTTATCAATGTCGATTTGAGTGGAAGGCCGCCCAATTCCGATCCGAACACGTCCAAATTTTTCAGAACCCAAAGCTTCTATTATCGACCCAACTCCCCTGTGCCCTGCTGCACCCCGGGCAAATTGATGTTTGATTTCGCCAAATTCCAAATCAACATCATCGTGAACTACAAGCAAATCATGAGGTTTTACTTTATAAAAATTTACCACACGGTTAACAGCCCTGCCTGAAAGATTCATAAAGGCCTGAGGTTTGACTAAAATACGTTTTTTATCCAAAAAATAAAGGATTGATTGCAATCTTTTGCTAACGTGGGGAGAAACAGCGTATTGCTTTAGAATCTCGTCAGCCACCATAAAACCCACATTGTGGCGATTTCTAGTATATTTTTCACCGGGATTTCCGAGCCCTACAACTACTTTCATCTCCTATATATTATAATCTTCGCGCAAATTTCGCAAAGAAGGGAGGGATCGCCCGTGGAGCGAACCAGAGGTCTCCGCGTAAGCATTGCCGACAACAGGTCTGATTGGCTACGTTCCTGGGGCTGCATGGTAATCTGCTTTGGAGAGATTTCGATCTGTTTCAACAAGCATTATCCCAGGTACAATAGTCTCTTTGACCTGCAGTACGTAGATAGAGAGAAGGCCGCTTCTCAAATCAAGTACTGGGCAGAGAAAATCAAGCAGGAAACAGGTTGCAGGGTAGCTGTTTGGTCGGATGATCACAGCGAACCAGAGTACCTAAATTTGCTTTTGCCTGATCTTGGCTTTCGCCTAGTTTCAACTTCCTATACCCTAGTGGCGAAAACGGAGGATGTAGAGAGAACAAAGCCTGTAAACATACCAATCTGGCAAGTAAAGACGGGTGAGCGCGCGCGGAAAGCCTGGATCGATGTCTATTGTCGGGCATTTAGGAGTGTAGACCGCGCCTACGAATATGCGAGATGGGTGGAGGCATTCAATAAACTGCAGGACGTGGAGTTACATTTCTACCTTGGGTTTAGACATTCAGGTGGTCTCGGAGACCTCTTTCCCGGCCAACCTTCGACCGTCGGACAACTAGTCATTGGTCACGGTGTCGGAGGAATCTACAGCATCGGCACCGTACCCGAACACTGGGGACGCGGGTTCGCCTCGGGGATAGTTTCCTTCCTTGCAACTGTGGGTAGACAAGCTGGTCTGCAATACCTGTATGTTGTAACCGGTAATCCCAGGTTCTTTGAAAGATTGGGATTCACGGTTGCGTTCCAGACCCAAATCTGGCAGCAGACCTAAAGACGCGCAAAGACCCGCCCCTTTGCGCGTTCTTCCTTTTATCAAGTCAATTAAACCTCAATTGAGGCAAGGGCTTTATCCTCCAGGGATTCCATAGCAGCAGCGTCGGAAGGTTTTTCGTGATCATAGCCAAGCAAATGCAAAACACCATGAACAACTAATGATGACGCCATCTCATCAACCATCGTTTCTTCCTCTGCCGCCCGATCTATCAGTTGTGGATAAGAAATAATTAGGTCCCCCAAATTTAAATACTTGCTTGGCGGCATGACAAATTCTCGTGGTTTACCAGTCTGCAAAGAATATGAAAAAGCCAGCACATCTGTCGGCGCGTCAATACCTCGATATTCTTTATTAAATTGTCGCATTTTGCGATTACCAATTACAGAAATCGCGACTTCGACTTTTCCTTTTACATTGGCAGCGGACAAAGCAGAATTGGTAGCGGCAATAAGAAGAGATTTTTTTAGTGGGTAGTGAGGTTCAACATAAGCGGTAATCTTGTAGCCCATTTTTGCTAATTAACTACTTTCAGTCTTGACGCATTTTGATTTTTCTCTCAACAGCAGCTTTTTGCTTTTTTCTAGTCTCGGCTGGTTTTTCGTAAAATTCTCGCCTACGTAGCTCTGTCAGAATCCCCTCTTGTTGGACTTTTTTATTAAATTTTCGAATAAGTGATTCAACGCTTTCACCTTCGCTGGCTCGTACAATAGCCATAATTTTAAGTGTGACGAAAAATTACGTCACGCGCCCGACGCGGGACATACAATAATAAGAGGAAAAACACACCCCCAATCTAATCCCCCATCAAATGAAAGTGCAAATGATCTACGATTTGGTGTCTTCCACCGTTTATCAAAACTTGGTAACCACCTTTTAATTTTTGCTCTTTCACTAATCTTTGTATCACTTTTATCATTTTTGTCAACACTGAAAAATAATTGTCTCCTAGATCTAAAAACGTCTTTATATGCTGGCGAGGAACAACCAGAAGATGTACCGGCGCTTTTGGATTTATATCGTGAAAAACGAAAATATCTTCGTCCTTGTGAACGAACTTCGTCTCTAGTTCTCCTTTTATGATTTTACAAAATATACATTGCTCTCTAGACATACTAATAATTTTTAGTCCACGAAGTGGTCGCAGAACGCAAGAGTACCCAAATCTTTGAGTAAAAGCGAAAATATTTGGTTACGGAGCGCTCTACAGAAAATACAATCTTTCTCGGACATATCAATTATAAATTTTGGTTCCGTTATACGAGCACAGCTAGTTCGAACAAGCAAAAATGCGAAGAGGAAACTGGAACTGACCCCGATTTGATCGGGAGAATTCCAGAGGACGTCCCGAGCATTTTTGCTTAAATTCAACGGCTAGCGCAGTCTAACGGCAACTTTGGCATCACCTTAGCCCATGCAATGGTCGCAGGACGCGTTAGCGGACTATTTTGCAAAAGGTAACCAAAGTTAGAAACTATTAAAAGTGCTTCCTTCCCGTCCTTAATTTCAAATCTTCCAGAATTTTATAAGGGACTTTCAAATAAAAATCGCTAAAACCTAAATCCTTACCTGCCGACCCAAATCCATGATAATCACTTCCGCCGCTTATAGCAAGATTTTCTTTTTCGGCAATTTTCTTATAATGCTCAACACATACCCTCGTATCCCCCTCGCTCTCCCGATGAGCATAAACTTCTATACCGTCCAGTCCTTTTTTAATCAGATCATCCAAACTACGGTCGTCGAAAATAATTTTTTCATCTTCTTTTTTAGCCAAATTCCAACAGGGGTGGGCGATGAATGCAAGTCCACCGGCAGTGTGGATAAGATCAATTGCTTCTTTTGGAACCACTGTTGGCCGCGCCTCATATGCAGGAGCGCCGGGAATTAAATATTTTCTAATAAAATCACCGGTGGTTGGCCTGCCACCAAAATCGTGGGCTAGTTTTTCTTTATTTTCCATATCATTAATAACAAGCCAAGCAATATGCGGTTGTACTATTGTCCCCCGAGCAATAGAGCGTAAATCGCCAAATTCTATGTTGTAACCTAACCCGTTTAAATTAGCGATAACTTTCTTGGCCCTTTTTTCACGTTCTTCTTGAGACTTATCAAGCTCTCTGTTTAATTTTTTATTTTTATGATCAATAAAAAGCCCGAGGAGGTGAAATTCTGTCTCTGGATCTGGGTAGCTAGTGATTTCTATTGCTGGAAGGACATCAACTCCGAGTTTTTTACCTGCGTTTAGACCTTCATCCAACCCATCAACGCTATCATGGTCAGCAATCGCAATGGCGGCAAGACCTATTTCTTTCGCTTTTTTTACTAATTGTGTTGGAGAAAGCGCACCATCGGAATAATATGTGTGGGTGTGAAGATCAATGGTTCGACTTTGCTCACCACTATGCTTTTTAATATTGTCAGGAGGTTTTCCTTGACTCTTTATCCTGAGTTTATCGAAGAACATCGGTTGATTGTACCTCTTTCGTTAAGCGGCCGCAACTAGAAATGGCGAGACCCCCAGGAGAGATATACTCTCAATGGAGGTCTTCAGCAGGCAGGTTTTCTCCTTGTCCTTCTCACCCACTTCCTTTTGAACCGGATCTGCTTACCCTTTTTGGGCAGGGGCCACAGCCATTCTCGAGGCTTCCCTCCCTTTGGCTCCTCGAGTATCAACCAAATGAACGGGCCATGACCATCTTCCGCCACCCTCAGACGCGCAAGCCCAGGGAAGTTATCCAGGAGAGTTTGGCCGTGCTTTGATACATACTCCTCCAGCTGCTTGCGGGTTGGGCTTGGTAACCTCACGTCTTTCTCGCTGCTCAATTCCTGTATCTCACCATCTTGCCCGCGTCCTTTCTGCCTCTTTTTCTTGGTTACATATGATGCCAGCAGACCTCAGATACCTACTGATCAAGTATGCAAGGATGCCCGGACGGGCAGAAACTTCGTAGACAGACGACTTGTTTATCTCTTCTACCCGATCTGGCCAGGATTTGAACATCCGGTACGGTCCTTTTGTCTCCGCATCAGGACCAAAGAATGCTACTTTGAAACAGCTCTCTTCCTCGTCCCAACGTAGGTAGATGCGAGTTTCCTCTCCTGTCGGGAAGCTTCCGTCGCTTTCAGCGGTTCTAGCCAAAAAGCCTTTGATAAAAGCGTGGAGTTCGGCTGGTGTAGTAGTCTCCGGCAGGAAAAAAGGATTACTTGACCCGTGGGGATCCAAGTTTGCAGGCATAAAGCCCCTCCCTTCTTCTAATCTCCCTTATTTACCAATGGGCAAATTATACATCCATCTCTTGAAAAATCAATCAAGCGGGTCTGGAAGTTCGTCTTTATCTGTATAATATGGAAAGAATTATGATTGATGAAACTTTCGAACAATTGGTAAAAGAAGCTTTGAAGAAGCTGCCGACTTTTTTCAAAGAAAAGATGGAAAATGTTGATGTAGTCATTGAGAATTGGCCGAATCCAACTTATTCGAGAGGAAGATTGTTGCTTGGGCTTTATCAAGGTGTACCAAAAACAAAAAGGGGCACAGGTTACACCATGGTTTTACCTGATAAGATTACCATTTTCAAAGATCCAATTGAACTAGTTTCAAGAGGAGACAAAGAAGCAATAAAGAATTTGGTCGTCGATACCATCCAGCACGAAATCGCCCACCATTTCGGCATTTCCGACCAGCGCCTTCGCCAGCTCAAGAAGTGACAGGGAGACTCCCTGTCAGTAATACAAGCCAAAAAGTCTAGGAGGCTCCCGGAGCGCAAAACGCATCGAGAGCCTCCGTTCAAAGCCGATTCTGGTCAGGCGGCTTGGGACCGGCTGAAATATATCAGGCGGGCGACAAACTGTAGCCTTGAGTTAGCCTCTCTAATGAGCCAGGCCTTCTCCCAAGAAAGCCTCCACCTTCTGCTGCGCGAGTCGAACTCGACCACACCCTTTCCAGCCAGCACCTCAAGGTCTTTCCACAACGCGTACTCGTCTCTTCGCTTTCTCCCACTTCGTTCTCGACTGATCTGGATGTCCACCATAGATACCCACCCCCGATCAGCGTGAGAAGCAAAGAGGATCTCCACAAGATCTAGGCGTTTCCTCGACCCGATCAAGCGGAACAGATCGAACACACTCTGTATCTCCGGCTCTTGCGTCACGGGTTAACTCCTCCTTCACGGCTTTGATCTCTGCTTGGGTGAATTATATCTCGCTAGAGAAACAATCGCGAGATGTAATCTTGCGATTATAACAAACAGATTGGTGTTATGCAATGCTATGGGTTGATAAACGAGTCGGAGCGGCTGAGGTGACAGGGAGTCTCTCCCTGTCAGTGAAATTAATAGCCTGCTTTGTCGGCTTCTTCTTTGGTTTTGTGGATCGTTCCAGTGGGATGATGCGGGGGTGAGTAAGTAGTGATAATTTTTAGGTCTTCCAGACCGGTGTTTTTAAAATTGTGCTTGGTGCCTTTGTGAACTAAGACAATGTCGCCTTCTTCGATACCTTGCGTCTCGCCTTCAATAATTACTTCGCCTTCGCCGGCGACAAAATAAAGGACTTGGTCTTCTTTGTCATGAACCTCCATGCCAATCTCCCCACCGGGCGGAATACTCATCACAACAATTTGTGTGTTGTCACCGGTTTCTAAAACTTGGCGGAAGTAACTATTATCAAGAGCCTTTTGTTTAACTTTCTTGACTAAACCTTTCATAAAAACTTATTATATCAAGATTCTTGTTGATTTAAAACAACCAAGCATCGACAAGGGGACTCCCTGTCGTTTTTGGCTTTTGGAAGAAATGAAAAGAAGGGCAAAAAGTAGCGGTGTGGGCTAGATTGTATATTAGGAAGATTTGTTGTCAAAATTTGGTCTTAGGCTCAGATTTTGGGAAAAATGAAAGTTTAAACTAAAAACCTAAGCTTACTAAGGAAACAATTTCATAACAATATTTCCAGGAATCATTAAGTGAATAAGCCAAATTTCTTTATATTTTTTATTCAATTTATCAATCATCTCCCGCAAGATTTTATCATTTGCATGGGAGCCAGACCGATACAAAAGGAGCATCGCTTCTTCACTCTTACTTATTGAATAATCTTTTCTCCATTTATCTTGTAGCTTTTCAAACCATTCATCGTAAAACTCATTTAATACCTGAGGGTGTGCTATACTTCCTTTTCCATTGAAACTAAAGGTGAAGGGTAATAAAATTACACGATATTGTATTTATTTCCCTCTACAACAACCGCTTGTTCGTCTGTTATCTTGATCAATTTGTAACCGCTTTTTCCGTAGCGCTTCATTACTTTTTCATATCTTTCTTTGAACTTTTCTTTCCCCCAGTGGGGAAGAATCACGAAATTCACCAGTCCTAATCCTTTTGTAGATTTTAGGTTTGGGGCTTTGGAAGGATCGTCGAGCGGCCCAACTGGCTCAATATCTGGTCCAGCCAATGCCGCGCCAGCACTGGAACCAACATAAATCACTCCTTTACCTACCAAACACTTTGCTAATTCATCGAATCCAGATTCTTTTGCCTTCTCAAGAAGGTAAAATGTGTTTCCGCCAGCGACAAAAATAATATCGACACCTTTCGATTCTTCCATTAATTCATCTTTGGTTTTTCCTTTCAGATCAACGTCTTTCACTTTGAAACCTTTCTCAACGAGTTTCCCTCTGTCTTCGGCTACAAACCCTCTTTTTTCTTCCGGATACGTACCGCCCGCGGTTGGAACAAAAGCCACGGTAAGATTTTGCGGGACTAGTTTAAAAGCCGCGATGAGTTTATCAATCGAATAAGCTACAAAAGAAGCCAAAAACAGTTTTTTCATCGAACAAAGTTTACCATTTAGGAAGGGGGTGGGCAAACTTGATTAATCAAGAAGAAAATTGAGATTGTCTTTTGCGTTCAATTCTTTGGGCTCCTTACCCTTTACAAATACCTTCGCTTTACCCTCTCCTCCCACTTTCACTTTGCCATATTCGATAGTCAAAAAAGTCTGCTCTTCAAGGACAACCACTGGGTTATTTTTAAAAACATGATATTCACTTATTCGATCATTCCGACTTTCTGCTGAAGTTAAAATTTTGTCCTGCGGGGCATTGTAGTGGGGGTTGATGTTAAACGGGACCAAATTTAGTCCTTCAAAGAAAGTAGAACCAAGCACATTCCAGTCATTCGTCGTCAAGATATTTGGTCCGGCGATATTGGCACCCGCGCTCGCACCAATGTAAAATGCGCCAGAGCGGATTCTTTCCCTTATTTTATTTAGTAATCCGTAGCTTTTTAATTTGTCTAAAAGCTGGTAAGTATTTCCTCCCCCAACTAAAAATGCCTCGGTTTTGTCTATCAACTCCTCTGGCTTTTTGTCGAGGATTAAATGATTTAATTTTACGCCCACTTCTTCAAGGCTTTCTTTTGCTCTTCGATAATATCCGTTCGGATCGTAAACAGTGGCGGCGGAGATAAATGTCACTTCTTTGCCTCCGTTAAAGTCTGCAATTTCTTTTTTGCACCACCAATACAGAGGTTTTCCAGAATTACTTATCAAAAGAAGTCTCATTGCTGTCAAAGTTTATCACTTGGAAAAGAAGTGGGCAAATTGTTGTTGACAAAAAAGCCTTTTTGTTCTAACATTGTTATAATCCGCAAGGATTACATCCTGCGTATTGTTTCCTTATAGGATATAACATGCGTCAAAAAATTTTTCGCGTCGGCAACAGCGCTGCCGTGTTAGTTCCAAAAAAAATCCTCGAGGAAAAAGGACTTAAAGTAGGTGAAGAAGCCGAAATTGATGTACGCCCAATTTTTGAGGCAGATTCAGAAATTCATGAATTAACTAAAAGAATAATTAAAAACTATCGTCCTGCTTTAGAAGAACTTGCAAAAAGGTGAGATATCTTACTCCCCAAAATGTAATCCAAATCCATCACGAAATTATAGATGAAACAGGTGGTTTGCACGGCGTCCGTGACGCAGGTTTGGTCGAATCAGCCATGGAAAGACCAAGAGCGGTTTTTGCTGGCAAAGATTTGTACCCAAACATTTTTCTGAAAGCGGCAGCACTAACCCATTCCCTACTTATGAACCACCCTTTCCTTGACGGTAACAAACGCACTGCGGTAGTTGCTATGATGGAATTCCTACAGCTTAATGGTAAAGATTTAAAATGCGATCAGCAGGAAGTTATAGATTTTGCTCTCTGGATCGAAAACAAAAAACCGAGTGTTGAGCAAATCGCAGAATGGATCAAAAAACACACTGCTTAAACGCTCTGAAAAGAAGCGGGCAAATTTATTTGGACTTAGCCTTGGGAGGATGGGGGTTTCTCTTTTTGGTGAAACTTAGCTTGCGTTCTTCTTTTGCCGCTAGTCCTGCCTCAACTTTTTCTTGACACTCCTTATCCGGACAAATATACATTGTCAATTTTGTTTTTGTGGCACCAGCGAAAAAGGTTTTTTCTTTACCCCGGATTCGCTCTTTCCCACATCTTATACAAGGGTTTGTTTTAAACTCCATAGAAAGAGACTTAATATCTTCGTCTTGGTCCACGGTCACGAAAGCCGCCACCACTACCAAAACCACCGCCTGCTGGTCGCTCTTCGCGCGGTCGGGCTTCGTTGACGACTATATTCCTACCAGCAACTTCTTTACCGTTGAGCTTCTCAATCGCTTTTTGGGTTTCTTCGTCACTTGCCATTTCTACAAAACCAAAACCTTTGGAGTTACCACTGAATTTATCAGTGATCAAGGTAGCGCTTTCGACAGTACCAACCTCTGCAAATAGCTTTTCCAGCTGCTCCTGGCTAACATCGTAAGAAAGCGAACCTACAAATAATCGCTTAGCCATATTTTTTCCTTTCTAGCAAAACTGACGCATTGCCCCGCGCCTTGTCTACTTACCTACTTGTGGGAAAACCAAAAGAGGAAAGAAACCTAAGGATATTTTAATGAATGGAGTATATCACAACTAAATTTGTAAGTCAACCTAGGAAAGAAGCGGAGCAAGCTTTGAGGTTTTTAGCCGGTGAAACGCCCTAGCGGGCCGGTGCTATAATATTTCTCTATGAAAAAGTTTATTTCCAAAAAGGGCCGGAAAATTTTGATTCGGAAACCTAGAAAAACCGACGTCCGGGAAATTTGGCGTTTTTTCAACAGACTAGTCGAGGAGGACACATACATTCTCCGCTCCGGCAAAAAAGTTTCTTTGAAAGAAGAAGAGCAGTGGCTAAAAAACATACTCAACAAAATGTCTAAAGAAGAGGCCGTTTTTCTTCAGGCCTACTTTCAAGACAAACTGGTTGGACAAGTCGAAATAACAAAAAAGGGGTACCGAAAAAGGTTCAACGGTACTTTGCATATTGGTGTAGACCGCAACTTTCGTGGTGAAGGAATAGGCGAAGAACTTATGAAGCAAGCAGAGGCAGAGGCGAGAAAGATCGGGCTGAGAATAATTGGTTTGATAGTATTTGGTGGAAATAACCCAGCTACAAGCCTGTACAAAAAACTAGGCTACAAGGAATTTGGCAGACTCCCAAATTCAGTTGAGTTTCGAGGAAAAATGCTAGATGAAGTCCATATGTACAAAAGACTAGATCGCTAATTAGGCAAATTAGAGTTTTGCCTCGGAATGGATCCAGTCTAGGTAAGGTTTGCTAATCCTTGAGGGTTCAACGGCTACAACTTCGGGAGTTTCGTAACCAGAGTGTTTTTTTAAATAGCTTTCAACCTTCTCGAAATTTTCCTTTCGCGTTTTTAAAATCACCAAAATCTCTTTTTCTTGCGCTATTTTTCCTTTCCACCAATAAGCAGACTCGATCGGGAAAAGATTGTAACAAGCAATTATCCGCTTTTTTAGCAGCTCTTGACCAATTTTTGCCGCGGTTTCTTTATTGTGGAGAGTAGTAAAAACAAAAATCACGGTTGGATTTTATCATTTGAAAACGGGGCGTGCAAATGAGGAAGATCTCTCTCCAGAGGTCTTCCGCTGTCACAACCTACCACGTATTCCGAACCTGCGTCCTAGCTACCGCGAGTCACTCCAGCTTCATGAACTCGCACGTCACCCATCCTTCCGGCAAGTCATCGTACGGTTGGATCTTGCACCAGTAGAAACCGTCTGGGCCTAGTACTGGTTCTACGGTAATAGTAGCCTTGTGCCCACCAAAGATCTTCAGTGGCTCACCGGAATCGTCGAACCCAACCGCGTTCCCTGCTGGCGCATCGCCGAGTTCGAGATTGTAGCCTGCCTCCACAACCTCGCCTTTTTGGAAATTCGGTACCTGGCGAACGCACTGTTCTTCCACTACTGGCTCGAGAATCGCCCAGTCGGCAACATAGGCGAATTCCCCCTGGGTGTAAACTCCACCAAGAATCACCTCAACCAGCCAGTACCACGTATCCCCCCAGCTTTGATCGAAGATTCGCACTCGGTGGGCTATCCTCACACAATCCCCTTGATGAACGTGGTTCCAAAGGTTACAGCGGCCGTTCGGACCCTCGGGTGGATCCGGCTCCCTGCAAAGCTCATACGTCATAGGTACCTTGAGCACTTGACCAACGTAGTAGTCGTTCTCGGGAGGCCGGACAAGGGGTGTGAGCGAGACCTGCGGCGTTGGCGTCGGCACCCCGACGGCCTGCGTCTCAACAGGTGGGGGTGTGGGTGAGGTCTCGGCCTCGCCATCACCATCATCTTGGTCGAATGCACCGTAGATCAGGAGCATCGCAATCGCCACTCCGGTAACTAAGAAGAGCACGAATCCGACTTTCTTCCGGACACTCCACCCAGATCTCTGCCCCTGTCCTTTTGAGGCTTTCATAGCCCTCCCTTTTGGACTAGAAGATTGACTGTCAGAGCAATTATATACTAGCTATGCAAACTGACAAGATACATTTTTTATGGGGATTTACTTGACTTGCTCGCCGTCGAGGAAAACAGTAACAACTGCGTCTTTTGAAACTTGTACTTGGCCGGAAAATTCTAGGGTCGTGATCACTTGAGCACAGACACCACCTACGTCGGATTTTGTTTGCCCAGCAGTTATACGAATTTGAACCTGCTCTGGGTAACTTTCCAGAACAGTCGTTTCATCTTTCAATTTGTAACACGCGGTCGGTACTTGAACAGTACCATTATAATGCAACGTTCCACCATCATATTTGGTTTGGGTTGTGATTTTTCCGGTGTCAACAACCCTCTTCCAACCACTTTGATTAGCTGAACCGGTAGCAGTTTTAGAATCGTTGGTAACAACGTCATTTACCTGCGGGAAAATATTTTTCTGGTACCACATTCCAGCGCAAAAGCCGGCAAATGGAAGAACGACAAAAAGGATTAAGGCCAAAAGTTTTGAATACCAAGTGACTTCCCTAAATTTCATAGTAACGTAGAAATTTTAATAAGTTTTGCAGCTTTCCCGTCTCGTTTCTTGATTTCGACTGAATCTTTTTTCAAAGTATTCTCGCTGACTACCCAACGCTCTGGGACTCCAATCAGATCTGCATCTGCTAGTTTTACACCCGGACTTTCTTCCCGATCATCGAAGAGAACTTCTCCGCCCTTTTTTGTTAGCCTCTTGTAAATCTCTTCTGATTTCTTAGTCACAGATTTACTGGCACCAATTGAAACTAAATGAACAGCAAAAGGCGCAACATTCTCTGGCCAAATAATTCCTTGCGCGTCATGGAAAACCTCAACTATCGCGGCCATTAGACGACCAATGCCAATACCGTAACAACCCATGATAATCGGTTTTTCTTTCCCATCACGGTCAACGAAATTTGCTCCCATTGCTTTTGAATATTTTGTCCCGAGCGAAAAAACTTGCCCAGCTTCGATTGCGTTTGTTTGATCCAAATTTCCTTTACACTCTGGGCATTTATCTCCAATCTTCTTTTCTTCGGCAAACTGCCTATTGATCGCATAACCACAGGCCTCGCAGAAAAAGACAATATCCTCACCTACTGGCGCCGGAATTTGAAACTCATATGTAATATCTCCCCCAATACTGCCGCCCGAAGCCTGACTAACCAATGTTTTTAGCCCAACCCGATTAAATATTTTGGTGTACCCTTCAATTGATTTCTTGAAAAATTCTTTAAAATCTTTCTCGTCCGCATGAAATGAATAAAGATCTTTCATGAAAAATTCCCGAGTCCGAAGCAAGCCTCCGGTAGATCGAAGTTCGTTGCGGAATTTGTCTTGAATTTGGTAGGCGGAAAAAGGCAGATCTTTGTAGCTTTTTATGTAGCGGCGAGCTAAGTCAGTAATCACTTCCTCATGAGTCGGGCCAAGCGCATATTCCTTTTCGTGTCGATCGAGAGTAACAAAAAGCGGCGGATCAATACTTTTCCATCGGCCAGTTTCTTCCCAAAGATTTTTTGGTTGCAAGACACTCATTGAAAATTCTTGACCGCCAAGTGCGTCCATCTCGCTCCGTATGATATTTTCTATTTTTCGGTGAATTCGCCAGCCAAGAGGAAGGAAAGTATAAATTCCAGCAGCTAGCTGATCGATGAAACCTGCCTTTGCAAGTAATTTGTGGGAAACTGCCTCTGCTTCTTTCGGAGCTGTCCTTAAAGTTTTTCCGAATAACTTACTGTACCTCATGATTACCTTTGTTTATCCTGAGCTTGTCGAAGGACGTACGGCACTTAGTTTAGCGTCAAGCACGTAAACAGTCAAGCACGGGTAATTTCATCAGCGGAAAATTTTGATGATATCGTTATAGGTGATTACAAGGAAAAGAAGAATCAAAACTGCAAACCCCACCGTATGTATGAACCTTTCAATATTTGGATTTACTTTTTTACCAGTCACCCCTTCAAAAACCGTGAAAAAAAGTCTTCCCCCATCCAGAGCTGGTATCGGCAAAATATTTATCACCCCTAAAATAAGGCTGATTAAAGCCACCACTTCAACCAAAACCCATATACCGCGAGTACCAGTAACCCCAACAAACGTCCCAATAAGCCCAGCTATTCCTACCGGTCCAGAAACTGTCGTCGCCACCGGTTCTACCGACCGTTGCTCAAATGCTTTCAAAAAAACTGAGCCTGTTGCCTGACCTTGATAATAAAGCATGTTCACTGAATGGGCCGAACCAACGAAGATTTTTTCCGCTACGCTATCGTACCTAAGAGTGGTTACTTCATCCAAAACGACACCGAGCGCCCCTTCACCTTCTGGCGGGTTTACCCTAGGTATGGCGGTTAAGCTGCGAGTTTTACGATCTAGCAAATTATAAACTTGAAGGTTTAGCGACTCGCCCTCATTTTCGGTCACGAATTCTTGAAACCGTGAAATAGTCGTGAAGCTCTGTCCATTCGCACTGACAACTTTGTCAAGAGCCTCCAAGCCACTTCTCTCTGCGGGCGAGCCTGGGGAAACAAATACAACCAATACGCCATCTGTTTGCTTACCAAAGGGAAAGGATAGCTCTAATCGATCGCCAGTTGTGGGAATATGCAGAGGAATGTCTGTACGGAAGTCGCTAGTAACTAGAAGGGCCGAGAATAGAATAAAAGCCACGATCAAGTTCACTACAACTCCGGCTGCAATAATCACCGCCCTCACCCACGGCCCTTTTGAGGCAAAACTTGCGGGCTCGTTCGCTGACTCTCCTTCCTCACCAAGCAATCTGACAAATCCACCAGCCGGAATTGCATTTATCGAGTAAATTGTTTCTCCAGACTTTCTACCCCAAATTCGTGGTGGAAAACCAAAGCCAAATTCTTCGACCTTGACTTTGAAAAACTTGGCGACCAAAAAATGGCCTGCCTCGTGAACAAAAATCA
>DASVHF010000011.1:0-3281 GCA_036382695.1 Candidatus Nanoarchaeia archaeon
AAGTTGGAAGATAAACAACTATCAAGGTTTTTGGCCAAACATCCGTGAAGGAAAATCTCCGCACACAATTAACTTAAGACAAGCGAACCAAGGGTATAACCTTCTTGATAGCAAATACAAAGTCGTCTGGTCTTACGCTAACCCCAGACGGTTTCACTTCACATCTCTACCATTAATTTGGGCAAGAAATCAGTATTGCGCTATAGGAAGCGATAATAAAAGAGAAATTTTATACTTGTTTGCTATATTAAATTCCTCAGTAACAAGCTTAATTTTAAATTCAAATTTGAAGAGTGAACACGAAAAGAGTTTTTTAGTTTCAACCACAGCTGTAAAAGAATTCGTCCGCGTTCCTAAAATTACCAAAGGCAATCAATTTATTAAGGATGAAATTATAACGTTCACCGAAAGAATGCTTTTGGGGGAGGACAAAAGACTCTCTGATTTTGTTGATTTCGAAAAAATTCTGACACAGAAGTTTGATGAAGTACGAGTAGTAGACAATAACTTAGTTTTTAAAAGCGGCGAAAAAGAGCTCACGCTGTCAATCAAAGAAAATATGAGCCTGGTCAAAAAGACAGTTGAAGAAGAATTTGGTAAAGGAAAGTTAGCTTTAGACCCATCAAAAATTAGCTTTTCTGAACTAAAAAATTTGCCTGTAATTGATTTTGATGCTCAAATAAATCTTAAGTATTACATTGACGATTTAGTGTTCGCCTTATATTTTAATGTTGGATTAGAAAAGTTAGGGTTAAACTACTCGCAAGAGGTTAGAGCAAAATGTGCAAAAAGCCCCTACCACATTGTGCAAAAAGTGCCAAACCTCGAGGGCGATTGGGCAGGCCTTGGCCGAGGATAACTTAACGTGAAAGGAAGGGAAAGATGGGCTGTAGATCCCTAATAATATCATTCGTGGTTATGATTTTGCTTTTTCTGCATCATTGAGCAAGGAGGTGAGTGCCATGGCTGCAATACAAATAACGAGTACCGCTTTTCAGAACAACGGCAATATCCCCAGGCAGTATACCTGCGATGGCAAGGATATCAATCCTCCCCTTATGATTGCTAACATCCCGCAGGGGACAAAGTCCATCGCCCTTATCTGCGATGATCCCGATGCGCCGGGGGGGATGTGGGTTCACTGGGTGATCTGGAATATCGATCCGATTGTGAAGGAGATCAAAGAGAATACCGTCCCGCAAGGGGCGGTAGAGGGTATGAATGACTTTAGAAGGCACCGGTATGGGGGGCCGTGTCCGCCATCCGGCATTCACCGCTACTTTTTTAAGGTATACGCCCTGGACACCTTGCTCGACATCAGCCCGGATTCGCAAAAGGCGGGCCTCGAGAAGGCCATGAAGGGGCATATCCTTGCCCAAGGCCAGCTCGTCGGATTGTATAAGCGGGGATAGAAGCGAATCTTTACCCTTGACAATTCGGACGCAAAGGCATAACCATTCATTCCAGCGGAGTCGGTTGACCGCACTGCCGAAGTGGGGCAGCAGCGCGCCAAAGATTTTAAAAAACAATAAGGAGATAGTGCAATGGGAAAAAAATTATCTAAAGCTATAATAATTGTGTGTTTGTCTTTTCTTGTTTTCTTAGCAACATGCCCATATACCCAGGCCCAAGAAAAAAATGCAGAAGTTAAAGTTTATCAAAAATTTTTTAAGGCAACAAACATCGAAGCTCAATACAACCAAATACAGAACATAATGATTATGCAGCTTCAGCAAGGTTTTGTCCTATCGATCAGGGAAATTGTAAAAACAATAGGCGATATCACACCGGAAGAACAAGAAAGATTGAAACAGCTGTTTGAACAGGCTATGGGAAGTTATGTTAAAAGAATGAAAGTAAAAATAACCGAGGCAATGCCGTTAAATGAACTTATCAACGATGTTTATTATCCCGTGTTTTCAAAACACTTTACTGTCGCAGAAGTAAAGGAGTTGACGGCATTTTTTGAAAGTCCAATTGGCCGGAAATTCATTTCTGCAACACCAACTGCAATGCAGGAAGCCATGTCTATAATGAATGAGAAGTATACTCCGCAGATACAAAAAATCGGCGTCAAAGTAGCCGAGGAAGAGCTGAAAAAGGTCAAACCGGAAATAGAAAAGCTTCAGAAAAAGAATTGATTTCTATACGATGTGCGCAAGCAGTTGGGTCGGATCCTTATTCGGAATTAGCGTCATAACCATTTTTTTAAGCGGAGGCGGTAAGGCTACGAGGGAAGAAGATGGACTTTCAATTTGATGAGAAGAAGTTGAAGTTCGTTCAGAGGGTCTTGGGCAACCGGGTGCTTTTCAAGATCGTGCTGTTTTTCCAGGTGCCCATGAACTTCATCACAAGCATGCGCATCAGAGAATTAAATAAAAAATCGTGCAAAGTCACTGTTCCCTATAGATGGCGCAACAAAAATCCTTTTAAGTCGACGTTCTGGGCTGTATTGGGGATGGCGGCGGAGATGAGCACCGGCGCCTTGGTCAAGATGTACACCTATAAACTCGAGCCGTCAATCGCCATCATCGTCGGCGACTGCACCGGCGAGTTCCTTGCCAAAGCCACGGATCTTACGACGTTTGTCTGCAATGACGGAGGGCGTATTGCCGAGACGGTAAGAAAGGCGATAAAAACAGGGGAGCCTCAGGAGGTCTTGTGCAGAACCATCGGATATTCAAAGGCAGGAGAGGAGGTTGCCCGCTTTACCTTTACCTGGAAGATGAAAAAGCGGGAGGCATAAGTATGAAGATGCGGGTATAGATATTACAAACTGATTTTCCCCTTAAAAGGATCATGACAAGGAGGAATCCCATGGGTAAAAAGGTTATTATCTCGATGGTTGCGGCACTGATGCTCCTTGCCGTTGGTGCGCAGGCAGGCAACTTTACCGATAACGGCAACGGGACGGTTACGGACGCAGCAACCGGCCTCATGTGGCAGAAGGAAGACGACAACGTGCAAAGGACATGGGCAGACGCGGTTTCCTATTGCGAGGGGCTTACCCTTGCCGGATACAGTGACTGGTGGCTTCCCAATTTAAACGAGTTATGGTCGTTGAAACAACCCAATGACTATACCGATCCGACCATCGATGAGACATACTTCCCCAATACTGATTCGGTCTACTGGACTTCCACCTCAGGCGGCAGGACCGAAGAGGGAGGCTCTGTGAGGATCACCAACGACCCGTCCAAAGCATGGTTCGTGGCCTTTAGTCTTGGCATCACACTCGCCAGCAATAAGTCGAGCGCTTGCCATGTCCGGTGCGTGAGAGG
>DASVHF010000012.1:0-3651 GCA_036382695.1 Candidatus Nanoarchaeia archaeon
CTGTCATCGAAAGTTTTTACAATCCTTGGTACGATGTTCGCCTTTTCATGATATTTTTCTTACCACAATGAAAAAGTATAGGTGTCTACACTTTTCACTATTACTATTTGTCAATAGTGTAGACCTGACACCCTTGGCGACACCCTTGGCGCTCCACCCAGCCTCAACGACCAAGCTTAGCCGCCAGCAAGCGACGGTCGCGAAGCGGACGGCTATTCCTGGTCGGTGTTGATGCGATGGTTAGGCTCCTTTCCTGCCGTGTGTGTTTGCTTCCCAGCTTTTGCCGGGATCAACAAGAATGGAAGATCGTCTTTCTCTCGCTCGTAGATCAAGCGCTTCCGCGCGCTCTCACTTGTTAAATCAACATTACTCAGCCAGTCCTCTGGCGAACGTTTTTTCTCGATTTTTGCAATCGCTTTGCGGCAAGCCTCTGCTACCTCAGTCCCAAATCCAGGGAGTTCTAGGGAAACTTTGAGCACCTGACGAAGAACAGGTAGTGCCTTTGGATCGGCAGTGTTACCAAGTGACCATATGGCAGCTCGCAGCAGAGTGTAGGACTGTTCCCGGTATGTCTCCTTGTTATATATCAAGTCTACAAGGTCGGGGATAATTTTAGGGTCTCGCATGTGCCCTAATGCGAATACAATCTCCTTGGCATCTCGGTTCTCAACAACCCGGCGGACTCTGACCAGACCTTGATCTCCCTCTTTGTAGGTCAGATAAATCTTCATCCACTGGATAGCTACTTCTTCACGATTTCTCAGGAGTTCTAAAAGCCCCGGAACAGCCCGCTTCTCTTTGAGCGCAGCCAATACCCTAACTGTTTCGAGAGCTAGAGCCCTCTCCTTGCGGTTTAGTACTTGAAGGTACAAATCTGCATCCCAATGTCCCACGCGGATAAGTCCACGGAGTGCCTTTGTCCTTTCATAAGACGGTTTTGCAGCGTCCTTGACTAAAGCAAGCAACTTTTCCTCACCTTTACTATTTTTCACCTTACTTAACGCGACCGCTGCTTCAACCACCACGTCAATATTTGAGCTAAAAAGCGCCTTCTCCAACTCGGGGACGAAACGCGTGTCTTGAAAAAAGCCTACTAGTTCAATAAGCTCGGCGTCTGACTGAGCAGCGATGCCACTAGGCTGTTGCTCAGACGGCACCTGCTCAAGCGCCAGTATCGCAGTCCGCTTACCAGGTACAAAGTGCTCGTCTATGCGAATGTGTGCTTTGAAATGTTCTGATTTAAGGACCTCGCCACGATCAAAGTGCAATAGGAGCCGTGCCTCGAACACGACGCCCTTTAAACGCAAACCTAGCTCCTCCGGTTTCCCTTTGATGCCAATCAGCTCTTTGCGTAATTTTGAGTCTTTGACAACTGTAAGCAAGTCTGAAACGGTTACACGAGTGGGCGGAACCGCCAAGATGATCTGGAAGCGGTCAGCCCTTTTCGGCTGCACCTCGAACGCAACATCTTCAGAAACATGTTGAGCATCTTTCAGGGGATCTAGCAGCAGACTAAATCTGTGAGAAGTTGCGAGCGGAGGAGAAGTATGACTACCTACAACAACAGGGCTAGCATCGAACGTCTCGATTTCTACGCGAGTTAGGACTACCGGCTTGTCAGAAGTATTCCTAAGTTTGACGTCCAGTACGGGAAAGAAGTCCCTCTCAACAACAGAGACGGAAGAGAGCTCTAACGCACCATTGCTGCATTTATTCAACAAGATAGGGATTGTGGCACCTAAGACCGCCGCAATAATGGCAACGGCGCCACCGATCAAAGCAGCGCGTATGCCAACTCTAGGATTAGATAGCAACCTTCTTAACCACATACTGACCTCGATGGCTCGTTACTGGGGAGCCTAACGTGCCTCTAGGAAAAGTCCTTTTGACGAGTGAGAACGATGTCTTCTGACCCCTCCCAAGCATGAGATCGTTGATTGTGGCGCATTCTGTGAGTCACTTTTTTCTGCATTTCGCCCAAGAATCAGCTCGGGGACTTTTTCTGCAGCCTACACGTTAAGCTTATCGGGAGCCAAATCCACCGGTATTGTGTTGTTAGGCGATATTCTTCTCCCTTAGAAGTCAATAATCAAGTCTGATCCTACGTTCCCTTTTATCCACTCTCCTTACCCTCCCCTCCATCAGAAGATTCTGTTTGCTCCTCACCCAATAATCCAAAGCGTTTTATTATTGGCGCAAGCGTGTAATCCCAGAATCTGGTAAACACCTCCAACATGTATTGAGTCAATCTCTTATCGTCTTTTAATCCTAAAGCAGATGTTTCCCAGTTAATCTCTTTTTTAAGCCGCCGCATTTTCTTCTCGTAAGTTCCAAAGGCCGTGAAAAAACGAACCTCAGTCTCTGATAATAGCGGCACGACATAGCAAACCGTTTCGTCGATGTTCGGATATTTCGGTTTAGCACTAACCATTATATAGCTGTATGGCATCGGTACTGTCGATCCAATCCCAACAATAATCCGGTTTTTCTTCTTAACGATTTTTACCGCTTGATCCACCTTCCCAAAAAGAACAGAAAAAGCATCCGTCGTAGGAACATCAACTATCTCGTATTTATCAATGACTTTAACAAATAATTCTGGTTTGTTCTGATCAACCCATTGACCAATTTTTTCGATCATCGGAACACCCGAGTAATCCTGCACTTTTTCACATCTTACGTCGTACAGATCCTTACCTTCATGGTTAATACAGATAGTGCCAATTTGATCTCCCAATTTTTCCAAGATAGCGGATGATTCCTCCTCCGTGCAATAACGGCTTGCATCCTCTTCCACAAGCTTTTTTAGTGACTTCTTGTCTTCCCTCACTTGTTGTTCTAAGGCTCCTTTCTCTCCTTTTAGCAATCCTCCAAGCTTCTCTCTAAGCCCATCAGTAACCTCACAGAATATTTCAGTGTAATCTGCCTGCAGCACAAAAAATGGGGTCTGCGAAACATCTCCCGCGAAAGAATCAGAGATGTAATCGATGATGTCTTTAAATCGAATCGAATCCGTCGGATGTTTAGCGATAGCCTCTACAAACCTCCGCGTGAAGAAGCTTGCCTCATTGCTCTGATAAGATGCTTGATTAACCTGCGATGAAAACATAAAATAACATTTCTGAAACTCCTCTTTCGTACCTTTCAAATACGTCGTGAAAGCGTCCTTGTCCTTAATGTAAGGGATACCGGAATGGCATGCGTCGATAACTTTGACAGCGAGATTGGGTCTCAACCCCCTAAGCAAATTGTCAATCTCAGAGTTTTCTAACGAAGTTTGCCTACGTTGAGCTTCCTGATAATCCGGCAGCAGATAAAAAAATTCGTCTTGTATAAAATCACCATGACCTGAGAAGTAAAAAAATACTTTATCAGGTTCGCTTCCCTTGTATTTCGAAATGAATTCACTTAGTTGCTTTTTGATCTCCGCACTGCTTGCAACATCGATCATTATTAGCTTATCGTCAACCATTGTCCCTGCCTCTAGAAGTGCAGTTATCATTTCTCCGTCTTTCCTGCATCCTGGCAGTCCCGAAAGCGGATGTCTGTAGCTGCCTACAGAAATTACTATCGCTAAGTTCATTTCCATTCTCCTTCTTGCTTGCCTTTAAAAGACAACATATCCGTACCACACTTGGAAAAGAAAAAGGG
>DASVHF010000013.1:0-27473 GCA_036382695.1 Candidatus Nanoarchaeia archaeon
TCAACGTCTAAGCCTAAGGTGGTTGTTAAGTCAGTTCCTGACATCGCCAGACCCGTACCAACAAAGTCACCAATCGTGTCGCTGCCAATAATGATCTCGCTAGTTATCCGAAGGTCCTGATCAACCAAGACGTCGCCACCAGAGAATTGGAACTGGTCAGAGGTGTTATAAATTAAATTACCAGTGTCTAAGCTACCGCCTGTGTCGGCTTTAAAGGTCACGATTGTATTAGCCGCTAAAGTTCCATCGCCGATGTAGACAGTATTACTAGCTACATTTACCCCAAAGGCTGCGTCTACCTCATTTGTGCCTCCGATAGCTAAATCTGCAGCCGTATTAGTAAGATATGTAGCATTGGCACCTGCAGTCCATTCACCACCGGGAGCTACCTGCCAGCTTGGTAAACCACCACCAGAGACTGTTAATACTTGGGTAGGAGCACCAACACCCAGTTTGGTTAGTGAAGTCGCACCAGTAGCATAAAGAATATCCCCCGCAGTGTAAGTCGTCTGCCCAGTACCACCGTACTGCGCACCCACTCTTGTCGCTCTCCATTCTCCAGTGCTAACTTGCCCGAGCGTATTTATACTGGTTTGTCCAGGATAAGTACTGGCAATATCCAGGGCGGGATTTGCGCCTCCACTACTAACTATTTTATTCACCGTGCCTAAGACGTCGCGAACTACTGCGCCAGTTACAACGTCAGGAACCGAAATAGTTGGAGTTTGGCCAGTGCTGACCGCTACGTTTACTCCCGGCTGAATCCCGTATAATATATTGGAAGCATAGACTTTACCAGTAGCTGCATCTACATTCGCACCGTGGGTTTTCACCCCTGCTTTGGCGTTCAAAGGTGCATTGACGTCTGTTTCTACATTAATGGTTAGGAAGGGATCAGAGACCGTGCCCAATACTTCACCCACGTATGGTGGGAGGGCTAATTCCCCTGTTTGTTGTTCCACTACGATAGGATTAAGTACTTTAAGATTATCAACGATATCTTTTGACACATCCCTGAAGCTAGTGCTGAAGAAGTAGAGAAGAGGTAAACCAAGGATGATTGTTACCAAAAAGCCTGCCACATAATGAGTTGGCTTTAAGTGTTTGAGAGTTTTGACGGCTATTGGTTCCTCAGGGATAAGCGGCTCGTAGGGAGGACCTTTTGAAAGAACCGGGACCTGCACACGGGGGCTTGGTGGGGGAGGCTTCACCTGCGGAATTGGAGTAATTGTTACGTGAGGAGGCAACTGTTCCAGGGGGGAAGCCGCTTTTTCTTCTTTCTCACGCAAGATCACCTGAACGCTTCTGCCTGCTTGAAGCTGCTCATCAATTTCAACTAGGGTATCGACAACACTCTCTGGATATGCGCCAGAGGGCGTGCCGCCAGCAAAGGATTTACGTTTTGCGTGGGGAAGAAGACCGATCTTTGTATAGTAGCGAAGGCGATTGAGCGGATTACCCTTACCAAAATTTACACCACGCTTTTTTGCGCGGGCAACAACCTCATCAAAAGGTATTAAATTATCTTCACCGGTAACAGGCAGCCCGGTAAACATGGCAGGTCCTCGGTTTGTGTTGTTACAAGGTCACAAAAAATTTCCCGCTACAGATTCAGCAGCCTCCTGCTGTCACGGGAAATCCTACCTAAATATTACCAACTATGAGACCCGGTTGTCAAGCGGGTTTTGTGTTTAGTATGCTGTATGTCGTATGGTGTATGTCGTATCGAGTGGATTAAGACAAGCCTTTTGCGCTTTCTTCCAAACCTCTAACTCTTCAAATTTATTTTTCATTGCTTAGCTAGCTTATCTTACTTACAACCTTACAACTTGCGACTTATAACTTATAATTGTTACCGACTTTGTAAGCCGCTTTGCGTCTCGCAATTTTCACTATCGTTTAAATTGTCAAGACCCTTTTTGGCTTCAAGGCTGTTTCTCGTCGCGGGAAAATGAACCTAAATCACCTCTCTCTAACGGGAAACTGCTTTTAGGCTTAAAATGAATCGGTAGAGAGTAAGAACTGTGATATCATTATTTTAGTCATAAGTCTTAAGTTCTAAGTTGTAAAAAACGGATCTCTTAAGGCTTAAAACATAAAACTTACATCCTAAAACTTAAAACCATGAAACTTCCTGCCCAAAGGTTAACACTATTCTTAACAGCCGCCACTGCCCTGGTAGGTTTTTCCGTCCCCACATTCGCTCAAGAACTTCGCAGTGGTCAAGTCGCTTCAAATATTGATGTAGACGATCCGCAAGCACAGACTGGAGATATTCTCACAAAAACCGGTGATAAGGTAGTACGAGCATCAAAACCTTATGATTCTAATCTCTTCGGTGTGGTAGTAGAAAACCCGTCGGTTGTATTAAATAAAGCCACGGCTACCACCTTACCAGTAATTTTTTACGGCGAGGTTTTGGTTCGGGTAAGCAACAAAAATGGGTCTATTACACAAGGTGAATTCATAACATCTAGCTCTGAAGCTGGAGTTGGCCAGAAGGCAACAGAGTCAGGCTATATCTTAGGGAAAGCCCTCGAGGGTCTTAAAGGTCAGGAAGGAGTGATAGGCGTATTTGTCAATATCCAATACCGCAACGTAGAGGGTAAGCCAACTTTTGGCAGAATTTTTACGTTCCTTTTAACCAGCCTCGAGAAACCAGAAAATCTTCCTGAGGTGCTGCGGTATCTTTTTGCACTCCTAGTTGGAGGCGGGGCATTTTTCTTAGGCTTTGTTTCTTTTGTCAGGTCTTTGCGCACTGGTGTGGAGGCAATTGGTAGAAACCCACTGGCGAAAACCAGCATTCAAGTTGCTATACTGGCAAATCTAGTCGGGATTTCGGTTCTTACGGCAGCAGGTGTAGGCCTGGCACTATTTATTATTTTTTACTTCTAACGTACCTGGGAGGTAACTATGAGTGGAACAGTTATTTTAATCGCTCTTCTGCTAAACGCACTTACCGTGCTACTAGTGCTGTATCTGGTTTACAAAGGCGACAAAGCCATTGGCGATCTTGAACCTTATATTCAAGATGTGGAGAGGATGCGCGGTTCAATTGCCCGTCGCGGTAACCAAATACTAGAAAAGACAATCACCGTGGCTCAAGAAATTATTCGGAATGCTGTGTCTACCTCACAGAAAAACATTCAAAGCTCAGAATCTCTCCAAGCCGAAATAGAAAACACACTCAAACGAGGAGTAGAGCAAAATCTAGCAGAAAATAAAAATCTATTACAAAACGCAACAAAAGACATCGTTTCAGCTTATCAGGAACAATTTTCAGTGATGAGCAAAGAAATAGAAGAGGCAGGACTTTCCAGCCACCGGGAACTTATGGAAGCTAGTAAACAAAGAATCAGTGAACTTTCCCAAGGAATTACGACTGAGCTTTCACAAGTGAGACAAAGCGCCCAAGAACAAATAAATCAAGAACTAGCAGCTTCGCAAGAGAAGATAAAAGCATATGAGGCGCAAAAAATCAAAGAGCTAGACAGCAAGGTTTATCAGATACTAGGTGAGATTGCTAAAAAAACGATTGGCCGCGCCATAGATCTTTCTACACATGAAGAATTGGTATTGGAAGCATTAAAACGTGCGAAGAAAGAGAAGCTGCTTTAGTTATTAGTTAATTAGCGATTAGGTGAGGCAAGTTATGGAAAGCGTTTTCGAAAAATTTACAGATACGATCAAGACTAAAGAGCAATTAGATAGGTATTTGGAGCAGATCAGGCAGGCTTCTCGTTGGGTTTATAAAGGCGGCAGCCTACCACTGAGCGAAAAAATAAAGGGAACAGCCCGAGAAGAGTTTCGTCAGTTTGTTCGTGAGTTGGAGGAAGCAGGCCAGATTCCCAGCGCAAGGAGGGATGAAAGCACCTTTTTAAAAAATATAGCCAAAACTTGGGAGTCACTGCCGGTTATAAGGCTAAAGTTGGCTTTTCTCCCCAGCGACGATTTTTTAGATGATCTTACGGAGTGGCTTGCGAAACAGACTGGTAGGAAGGTAGTTTTAGATATCGAGGTAGACGAAAGAATAATTGGCGGTTGTACCTTTGAATATGCGGGCGAGTATCGAGATTACACGCTCGAAGCCAAGTTAGATGAAGTTTTAGAAGCTGAAGTAAGGAGGATGATTTGAAAACCTTCGAAGATTATTTGAAAGAGACTGGTGAAGTCGGGTCGATTCAATCGATTGTTCATTCTATCGTCTACGTTAATGGCTTACCAGGCGCACGACCAAAAGAGATGATACTTACTCAAGGTGGCCAAAAGGGGATTATCCAGTCACTCGAACCAGAAGCCGCCGAAGTCCTAATGTTGGATACTGCCGATCTAGTAAGTAACTTATCTGTTGCTCGGACTAACGAAACTTTTACTATTGCTGCTGGTGAGGGACTACTAGGCAGAGTAGTAGACGCTTTCGGCCGACCTGTGGACGGCTTGGGGCCAATTGCCGGGAATAAACAAAACCAGCCAGTAGAACCACCTGCCCCAGGTATCAATATGCGGGCCAGAGTAGAGCGTCCACTAGAAACTGGAGTAACTATAGTTGATCTGCTAGTGCCGATTGGCTATGGCCAGCGTGAGCTAGTGATCGGGGATAAAAAGACAGGCAAGACCACCTTCCTACTGCAGGCTATCTCCAATCAAGCAGCTCGCGGTGTGGTTTGTGTCTATGTCTCAATCGGTAAGCGGCAAGATGACGTCAAGCAAGTGGAAAATTATCTGCGTAAGGAAAACGTCTTGGCAAACTGCGTGCTAGTGACGGCAAACGCTGCGGATCCAGCAACAATGATCTACCTTTCACCATATGTGGGTATGTCAATAGCCGAATATTTCCGTAACACCGGAAGGAATTGCTTGATTGTTTTTGATGATTTAACCAACCATGCGAAGTTTTATCGAGAAATGTCCTTGCTTCTAAAACGCTCCCCAGGACGCAGTTCCTATCCAGGAGATATCTTCCATGTTCACGCCGCTTTATTGGAAAGAGCTGGCAATATTCAAAGCCCGGTTGGTAAGCCGGTTAGTATTACTGCCTTGCCAGTAGCAGAGACGCTCGAGGGTGATTTGTCCGGTTACATTCAGACCAACCTCATGGCTATTACCGATGGGCATATATTTTTTGACATCGATGAATTTAAACAAGGCTCCCGGCCAGCAATAAACCCAGCTTTATCAGTTTCCAGAGTTGGCAATCAGACCAAAGAGGCGATAGACAGGGAATTTGCTCAAATAATCAGGGAAGCCCTTTCCCGTTACCAACGATCGATGGAAATTGGCAGATTTGGAGTAGAACTGCCGGAGAAAACGCGGGCAGAGATCGAACTAGGGGAAAAGGTCGGTGTTATCTTCAATCAAGATGCGACTAGTATTATTCCGAGGAGTCTCCAACTTATTCTACTGGGCTTATTGCTTTCTGGCTTTTGGGACGGTAAAAATGCGAGCCTAGTCAAGGTTGATGTGATAAAACTTATCCAAAAGCACCAAAAAGGTTTATTTGCAAATTTAGAAAAGCAAATTACAGCCGTAAAAACCGCTGGGCAGTTAATCTCGCTGGTCAAAAAATCAACCAAAGATGTGATGGAGGCGATGTATGTCTAGCCAAAGAGAGTTGCAGGGGGATCTCGCGGCGATAGGCGCCATTAAAACAATATCGAGTGTTTACCAAGAAATTGCTTCGTTTCGGATGAAACAGCTACGTAACCATGTGGCGAAAACGCGTGAATTTCTAGACGGGGTAGCTTCGGTCTACAACCGAGCGAAAGCTGCCTATATTGCTTCGATGAAAGAGATTCTCTTCGCAAAGCAGGGTAAGAAGTTGCCGAATTTGGCCTTTATTCGCAGAAACGGAAGAAGGGTTGATGTATTTCTTAGCGCTAACGAGCATTTATACGGGACATTGATTTTGGATGTTTGGGAACACTACTTGAAGGATATCAAAGAGGGGAAAAATGACGCTGTAGTAATTGGCAGCTTTGGAAGATATTTAATAAATAACGAGAAGTTAGATATAAAAATCGCAAACTTCGATTTGGATGACGATAAGCCAGAAAGTGCGCAGATTAAAAAAATTATCGACTTTATCAGTCAGTACGAAAAAGTAGTTGTTTACCACGGGCAGATGGTTAGCGTGCTGAATCAAATACCGGCTAAAAGCGAAATTACTGGTGGGATGACTTATGGGGAAAAGATACAAAGAGGAGTTAAGCGCTATCTTTTTGAACCATCGCCAGAGAAGGTGCTTGAATTTTTTGAGGCTGAAATCATCGGCGCTCTTTTTAATCAAACGGTTTTGGAGCACCAACTTGCCCGATTTGCCGCTAGGATGGTAGCTATGGATCAAGCAACAGAAAACGCTAATGAAGAAATTAAAAGAATCGAAAAGCAATTGCGCGCGCTGCGGCGGCGAATTTTGAACAGGAAACAACAAGAAATATTCGCCGGTTATCATCTTTGGATAAGCGAGGACGAAATAGAATGAGGAAAAAGGTAAAATGGAACCTGTAGGCTACATATCTGCTGTTAGAGGCGACATCATTGAAGTCGAATATAAAGGAAAAAAGCTCGCCAGGCACGATCTTTTGACTTTGAGCGGTGATGGAAGTGTTCGGCTAGAGGTTTACAGTTCGAGCGCGGCCGACCGTTTCCTTTGCATTTCTCTCACTGATTCAACCAAGCTTTATCGAGGTGCCGAGGTGCAACGGCTTAGCGCCAGCTTGGAAGTACCAATTGGTGAGAACTTACTGGGCCGTGTAGTTGATCTTTTCGGCAATCCAATTGACGGTGCGGGGTTGCTAGTAGCGGCTGAGAAAAAACCCATTTACCATGTGAAACCTACGTACGATCAAGTTGGGACAACAACTACAATTCAGGAAACCGGTATCAAAGTGATTGACTTTTTTACGCCAATAAGAAAGGGCGGAAAAATCGGCTTATTTGGTGGTAGTGGTGTGGGAAAGACAGTTCTCCTCTCCGAACTAATGCACAACATCGCCTTCTTCCACAAAGGAGTATCAGTATTTGCCGGTATCGGTGAGCGTATTCGTGAGGGCCATGAGCTCTATGAAACAATCAAATCAACTAAGGTTTTACCCCACGTAGCCTTGATTTTTGGCCAGATGAATGAAACCGCAGCCGTTCGTTTTCGAGTTGGCTTTACCGCTATTGCTTTGGCGGAATATTTCCGTGATGAGCGAAAACAAGACGTACTTTTCTTCATCGATAATATTTACAGGTTCGCCCAAGCTGGCAATGAGCTTTCGATTCTGCTAAATACCATACCTAGCGAGGATGGTTATCAAGCGACTTTAGGAGGAGAAATTGGGGCTTTCCAAGAAAGATTGGTATCTACAAAGGAGGCTTCAATTACCAGTGTTCAAGCTATTTACGTACCTGCAGATGATCTGACCGATTCCGGCGTGCAGGCGATCGTGCCATATTTTGACTCGGTTGTGACCTTGTCACGGAAAGTTTATCAAGAAGGAAGACATCCTTCGGTGGATGTCTTAGCCAGCTCTTCTTCACTAATTGACCCGGTAATTATCGGCTACGATCACTACGATTCGGTGTTGGAAGCTGATAAATTGATCAAGCGCTACAATTATTTACAAAGAATTGTCTCGATTGTAGGTGAGGCAGAGCTTAGCGTTGAGGATAAGATTCTTTACCACCGAGCGAGGAAGCTGCTTAACTACATGACCCAAGATTTATTTGTTGTTGCGGATCAAAGTGGCCGGCCAGGCAAATACGTAAAGAGGGAAAGAACTATTGCTGATGTCCGCGATATTTTGGCTGGTCGAGTCGACAATATAGAAGAAGAAAAGCTCCTTTACATTAGTGATTTGTCGGAGGTTGGCTAAAAAGCATATGAGCAGTTTATGTCCCGCTAGTCGCGTGACGTAATTTTTCGCTTGCGCTCAAAATTATGAAACGTAAAGATATCAAACAAGAACTTTTTGTAGCAGTTTTTTGGTCCCCCTTTGTAGGTAAGGTTGGCTACCGGGGTGTAGCAAGTGCCGTTTCTTCGATAAATAAAATTGGTAAATTCGATATTTTGCCAGAGCACACGAATTTTATTAGCCTAATTTTTGACAAGCTGACTATCTACCTACCTGATAAGAAAAAAATTGACTATGAATTTAAAAGAGGAGTCTTAGAAGTAAGCAATAATCTAGTCAAAGTCTTTCTTGGACTCTAGATTTGTATCTAGTATTTTGTATCAAGTATTGCGTATTGAGTTAAAATGCTTGATATCTAATACATAATACGTAATACTTTGATTCCTCCATTGTTTATTGTAAAATTGCTCAACCTATGGAAATAGATAGGTACGTTCCTGCAGCAATTGAAGAGAAATGGCGCAAAAGATGGGAAAAAAATAAAACTTTTGAAGTGGATTTAAAACGCGCCAAGAAACCTTTTTACAACCTGATGATGTTTCCTTACCCTTCTGGTGAAGGTCTTCACGTTGGGCATGTTTATGCATTTGGTGGTAGTGATACTTTTGGTCGATTTAAGCGTTTACAAGGCTGGGACGTCTTCGAGCCAATAGGTTTTGATAGCTTTGGTATCCATTCAGAGAATTATGCGATCAGTAAAAAGATCCATCCCCAACAGCTGATCGAGCATACCACAAAATACTTTCGAGAAAAGCAACTAACGCGTCTTGGGGCTTTGTTTGACTGGAGCCATCAAGTGATCACTAGCGATCCAGATTATTATAGATGGACACAGTGGATCTTTGTCCAACTTTTCAAGGCTGGGTTGGTGGTCAGGAAAAAAGCACCGGTGGATTGGTGCCCATCGTGCAAAACTGTTCTGGCCGATGAGCAGGTTATAAGTGGTCGTTGCGAACGCTGCAGCACCCAAGTAATTCAAAAGGAACTTGAGCAGTGGTTTTTTAAAATCACCGATTACGCCGAAAAATTACTGAAAAATTTGGACTGGATCGATTGGTCAGCTACGACGAAGACAATGCAAAAAAATTGGATAGGAAGAAGTGAAGGAGCTGAGATCGATTTTCCAATCAAGAACTCGAATTTAAAATTAACGGTTTTCACCACTAGGCCTGATACAATATTTGGTGCCACATTTATGGTACTTGCACCTGAGCATCCGTTAGCAGCCAAAATCGCGAGTGCTAAATATCTTGAGGCTGTTGAGAGTTATATTGAAGAATCTAAAAAGGTGTCGGAAGTAGAACGGGCGCAAGGAAAGAGCGGAGTATTTACCGGCTCTTATTGCCTAAACCCATTTACGAAAAAGCAAATTCCAATCTGGGTTGCCGATTATGTTCTTATGGGTTACGGCACTGGGGCAATAATGGGAGTTCCGGCCCACGATCTACGAGACTACGAGTTTGCCAAAAAGTACAAATTGCCAATCGTGGAGGTAATTAGTGGGGGAAATGTCAAAAAAGAAGCTTATATTGGTGAGGGAGAACTGGTGAATTCCGGTCAATTTAACAGCGTGCATTCATGGGAGGCGATAGAAAAGATATCAAAATATATAGAAAAGAATCGGTTAGGCAGAAAAGCAGTCAATTATCATCTCCGCGATTGGTTGATTAGCCGGCAGCGTTACTGGGGGCCTCCGATACCGATGATCTATTGCGAGGCTTGTGCTAAAGAGAGAAAGTCGTGGTTCACGACTGACGAGGCAAAAAAACGAATTCATAATTCAGAATTCATAATTCAGAATTCGAAAGAAATGCGCGGCTGGTATCCAGCACCAGAGAATAATTTGCCTGTCGTCTTACCTTACCTTAAGGATTATCAACCGCGAGGCGCAGGTGTCAGTCCTCTAGCTACTTTGCCAGATTTCGTGAGGGTAACCTGTCCAGGGTGCGGAAAAAATGCAAAGAGAGAAACAGATGTTTCCGACACTTTTCTAGACTCTAGCTGGTACTACCTCCGCTATCCTTCGACTCGCTCCGCTCGCTCAGGACAAGTCCCTTTCGATTCCGAGTTAACCAAGAAATGGCTTCCAGTTGATATGTATATCGGTGGAAACGAGCATGCGGTTTTGCATTTGCTTTACACTCGCTTTATCACTATGGCTTTACATGACATTGGGCTGATAGATTTTGAAGAGCCCTTTAAAAAGTTTCGGGCTCATGGCTTAATTATTCGTGGCGGATCTAAGATGAGTAAGAGCCGCGGTAATGTGGTGAATCCAAATGATTATATGGATACTTATGGATCAGATACTCTACGAATGTACCTGCTTTTTATTGGCCCGTACGAGCTGGGGGGTGACTTCTCCGACCGGGCAATTGCTGGGGTTTACCGATTCTTGAATCGAGCCTGGCAAGTTGTGCTGGAAATTAGCGATTCACCTGCCACGAGTGCTAGCAATCCCGTGGCTAAAGAAATAAATAAATTGGTGAAAAAAGTAGCTGAAGATGCCCAAGTCCTGAAATTCAACACGGCGATTGCTGCCCTTATGGAATTTACTAACTTTGCCTCTAAGCACAAGAAAGAGATTGACCGGGAAACTGTCAAGAAATTCCTGATCGTTATCTCAATATTCGCTCCGGTTACAGCCGAAGAGCTTTGGAGTAGAGTGGTTGGTTCTAGTTCTGCCCACGATCAAAATTGGCCCAAAGTAGAAGAAGGGTTCTTGAGAGAAGAAAAATTAACTATTCCGGTTCAAATCAACGGTAGGCTGAGGGAAACAGTAGAAATTCAAATTTCAAAATTCAAAAATCAAAAAGAAGTAGAACAACTAGCTTTGACATCAGAGAAAGTGAAGAAACATGTAGCTGGGAAGGAAATTAGCAAACTAGTATACGTTCCTGGTAAGATACTCAACATTGTGACGAAGAACTAGTCAACTTTTTTACAAAAGCCGCCGCTTACGCCGTTGTAGCGCCCTACAGAAACATATTTTGGCCGCTTGTCTCTTGCTAAAGATTTTTATTAGAGTTATTGTTGAATCAAATCTGGACAAAGGTTGATCCGGATTTTTTTGTTTAGGTTTCAACCATACAATCGAGGGTAAATGCGGGGCGACTCATACTTAGAAAAAAGGCTAAATTTTCTTTGGCGAAATTACTTTTCAGATGTGCCTAAGAAATATCCAATCCAAATTACTTTCGGTAGAAAAGCAAGATTTAGGTTTGGGTCGATTCGATATTGTTTTGGGACAAAAACTGTTCAAATCAACATAAACGGCCGTTTCCGCGATGAAAGTTATCCTGCCCAGATAGTTGACCATACGATTGCTCATGAGCTGGTTCACTATACCCAAGGTTTTCCGACGCCTGGCCCAAGGCTGCATCGCTATCCGCATCGTGGGGGAGTAGTTGATAAAGAACTCAAAGAGCGTCACCTCATCCACCTCGTTATTTTCTACCACTCCTGGGTGAAAAAATACATCAGTAGCTTGTAATTACGATATCACAAACCTAATATTTCTAGAAGGAACAGCCTAGTTGGCAATCCAGAGAAGAGCTGCCGACAGCCTCTTTGCTTAAAGTTATCCTGCATAAACAGCTTTATAATGTTGATTTATTACTTGACAATTAAGTCGCTAGTCCCATAAAGTCTTCTAGTAATGAGGCACAGCAATTTTGTTACTTTGATTGTTTTAGTTATGTTGGGGTTACTAATCGTAGTTGCAGTTATAACCGCCGTGAGGGTGTTTTCTCCCCCTTCATCAACCGATAAGAAACGTATTGATGAAAACATTAACTTAGAGAGAATTCAAAATCCAAATTTACCAGGTCAACTAGATTTAAAATAATACGTGTACACTTCGGAGGTGGGCAGGTAGGCATTTTTACCGAATATTGTTCCTTGACAAGTAACCACCTGTTTCTTAAAGTTTCCCTATGATCAATTGGCGCAAGAACAAACTCGCCAAAAATATATTGCGTCAGGTACAAAAGTTTCAAACCTCAATTATCCTAGCCTTTATTGGTCTGGCTCTGATTGGAGCTGGCCTTTCGATTGCTAAATTTATTTCCAGTTCTGAGGAACCAAAGTTTATTCCGGCCGAAGAAAAAACTAAGGTGGAAGATAAAATTTTGGTAGATATTGAAGGTGCAATAAAAACCCCTGGGCTGCATAAATTGTCATCAGATGCAAGGATGGACGATGTAATCCGCGTCGCAGGGGGTTTGACAAACAAAGCAGATAAAGGTTGGATTGCTAAAAATCTAAACCTTGCCTCCAAACTTACTGACGGGCAGAAAATCTACATTCCGATGGTCGGCGAAACAAACGTAGACGTAGCTACCGGTCAAGTAGCGTCGGAAATATCCGGTAAAATAAACATTAACACCGCATCTGAGGCACAATTAGACACACTACCTGGGATTGGTCCCGCAAGAGCAGGGGATATTATTGCTAATCGTCCCTACAAAAGTATCGATGAAGTTTTAAGTAAAGGAGCTGTAGGAGAGAAGACATTTGAAAAAATTAAAGACCAAATCACCGTCCAATAGAAGTAAGCTCGGAATCCTGCTTGCCCTCTTTCTGCTTGCAGCTTTATTTTTTTGGCGTTTTTCCACCTATGAAGGGCCCGTATGCGAAGGTGACGCGAAGTTCACAGCTACCTTACTTGAGGAATCCAAAGTTTATGACAACTGGCAGTATTTTGATATAGAAGGATATAATATTAAAGCGCCTAGTGAACTAAAGATTAGCTATGGCGATAAACTTCAGATTGCGGGAGAGGTGAAAAAGGGAAGATTAACTGATCCTGAGGTTAAGGTAGTTGGTGGCTCTAAGCTGCACAAAATTCTATTCTTGATCAGAAGTAACTTAAAATCTAGAATCTTCGAATATCTTTCTGAACCCCAGGCTTCGCTTCTAGCTGGGGTGACACTTGGGGCAAAAGAAGATTTACCAAAAGACTTCTACGAGTCTTTGCGGAAAACAGGTACAGTTCATGTAGTCGTGGTTTCTGGCTACAACATTAGTGTAGTTGCCGGTTTAATGATTGGATTATCTAGGTTTATAAGGCGACAATTAGCCATAGTGCTAGCTTTATTAGCAATCACCTTCTATACTCTGCTGGTTGGGGCGGATCCGCCTGCAGTAAGGGCCGCGGTCATGGGCTCGCTCGCGTTCACAGCTGTCTTCCTAGGTAGACAAAGATTTTCGTTGTATTCATTGCTGCTCGCTGCAGCAATTATGAGCCTCGTAAGGCCGCTTGTTTTGGCTGATATCGGTTTTCAACTTTCCTTCCTGGCTACAGCTGGTATTATTTTGTTTAGAGAGAGGATTTTGAATTCACTTAAATTCCTACCGAAAGCATTTAATGACGATCTTTCTACCACTCTTGCAGCTCAAAGTCTGGTTGTTCCAGTTATCTTTTATCACTTTGGGTCGGTGTCTGCTATTTCTCCGGTGGCTAATGCGATCGTTTTGTGGACGATTCCGTTGGCAACAATTGCCGGCTTCATCTTTTTGGCAGCTAGCTACGTAATTCCGTTTGTAGCCACGATAATTTCGTGGGTGATTTGGGCAATCCTGACGTTCTTTGTGATTTTGGTAGAGGCTTCTAGTAAGATTTCTTTTACACAACTAACCTTCACGCCGAAGGAGATCCTCCCGTTAATTATTTATTATTCCCTTTTGGGAGGATTAATAATTTATTTCAAATATGTCCGAGTGGTTAAGACAAAATGAGTCTACGCCGACAGAATCGGTGTATCTTCGTTTGCTCGCATTAGGTTTGATTTATGATTAAATTAGTAGGAAGTTTCTTAAGCTCGCAAAATAAGTTCAGAGCGGTTTTTTATTCGGTTATCATTGGGAATATATTAATTTGGTCGTTCTTATTTTCACTGCCAGACGGCAACCTACACTTGAAAATCTACGACGTTGGTCAGGGAGACGCGATTTTCCTTCGTACCCCCGGTGGATATAAGGTGTTAATCGATGGTGGGCCAAATAATACAATTCTAGATTATCTAGGCGAGGAGCTGCCTTTTTATTCTAAGAAAATAGATCTTCTGATTCTCACCCACCCTCAATCGGACCACTTGACTGGGCTTGTTGAGGTGGTGAAAAGATATCAAATTGATAATTTATGGATCAGTGGTACGAGCAATAAAACGAGACTTTTTAGTGAGTGGCAAGAATTATTACAAAAACGCAATATACCAACAACTGTGGTAAAACAAAGAGATTTGATGGTGTTTCCAGACAAAACACAAATTAGCGTTATGTGGCCAAAAAGTGCTCTATTAGTTAGTGATATCAATGCTTATTCAGTCGTAGTTTTAGTAAGCTATGGGAATTTTGACGCATTATTGACAGGAGATGCCGATAAACAAGTACAGCCTTATACAAGCGATAGCGGCCATGTTGAGGTCTTCAAAGTTCCGCATCACGGATCGAAAAATTCTGTCGATCTAAACTACTTACAAACGATCTCGCCAGATGTAAGCGTGATTTCCGTTGGTTCAAAAAACAGCTACGGGCATCCCAGTCCTGGTGTTGTGAATTTGTTGGAGAATTTAGGATCAAAAGTATACAGAACTGATAAAAATGGAACAACCGAAATTGTGAGCGATGGTAAAAGCTGGTATACTAAAACAAATTAAAAATCAAATTATGATTAGGGATGTCCTGAAAGGAAAGTTAAAAAAAGCACTTAAAGAAGCTGGTTATAAAAAGATTGAGCCGGAAGTGTTACCAACCGCCGATCCAAAATTTGGCGATTATTACTCAAACATCGCTTTAAAGCTAGCCAAGTTGGGTACCAAGCAATCTATCAGCAAAGTTGCCAAATCTTTGCAGGCTAAATTGCCAAAAAGCGAAGGGGTTTTCACGTCAGAAATCGCCCCAAATGGTTTCATAAACTTCAAATTTTCTAATCAATTCCTTCAGTCGCAAGTCCAAAAAATAATCGAAGCTGGTAGCGATTTCGGTTGTGTGGAAACTGGCAAAGGCAAAAAAGTTCAAGTTGAGTTCATTTCCGCTAACCCCACCGGACCCCTGACTTTGGGGAATGGCCGTGGAGGTTTCACTGGCGACGCTTTAGCAAATTGCTTAGAAAAAGCTGGGTATCAGGTTGAGAGAGAGTACTACATAAATGATACTGGTAACCAAATAAAAATTCTTGGCCTCTCCATACTTGATGTTTTGGGGGTAAAAGCAGAAAAAAGAGAAGATCTCTACAAGGGTGAGTATATTGTAGAAATTTCCAAGAAAATAGAAAAGAAGATTGATGTAGAAAGTTATAAAAATGAACCTTCTGAGATAGGAGAGATAGCGGCGGAGATTGCTTTGGAAGAATACATCAAACCAGCCTTGAAAAAAATGAATATTGCTTTTGATAAATTTGTTTCGGAGAAGAGCTTGCATGAGCGGGGAGAAATCAAAGCTGCCTTAAACGAACTTGAGAAGAAAGGTTTAACAATTGAGAAAGAAGGGGCAATTTGGTTCACACCCAAAAAAGGAAGCAGTGCTTCCGTTCAAGAAACAGATAGGGTGCTTGTACGAAGCGAAAAAGCCGGTGGAAAAGCCCCAACCTATTTCCTAGCTGATATCGCGTACCATATAAATAAATTCAATCGCGGTTTTGATAATGTGATTGACATTTGGGGAGCTGATCACGCTGGTTATGTACCTAGGATGCAGTTAGTGGCGGTAGAACTTGGGTCTGGGGAGAAACTGGAAATTATTATTACCCAGCTTGTTCGATTAATTGAAGAAGGTAGGGAAGTTCGAATGTCCAAGCGTACTGGCACTTTCATTACTTTGGAGGAATTGGTCGCCGAGACAGGTTTAGATGTAGCTAGGTTCTTTTTTATATCCCGCTCTCCAAACACCCATCTAGACTTCGATCTTAAGCTAGCAAAGGAAGTAAGTAATAAAAATCCAGTCTATTACGTCCAGTATGCTCACGCCCGTTGCAATAGTCTTCTTAAAAAGGCGCAAAAAGAAGGATTTAGCCTCGTAAACCTTAGCAAAGTGGGTGTAAGTTTGCTAAATAAGCCTGAAGAATTGGTATTGATTAGACATCTTATCAAACTGCCCCAGTTGGTTGAGGATATTGCAGACAATCACGCGGTCCATCTACTTACTACCTACACAATCCAACTTGCTGATAAGTTCCACCGGTTTTATGAACGGGTACGGGTAATTAGTGAAGACAAACAGCTTTCCGCCGCACGATTATCTTTGATTTTGGCAACTAAAATAACCTTACATAATAGCTTGGGACTAATGGGAATCTCTGCGCCTAAGTATATGGAGAAAGTTGGGAAAGAAGATGAACCAAAAACTTCTTAATCTGCCTAACAACCTAAAAATCCTATCGACAAGACTAGCCGGGGCTCGTAGTGTCACGGTACTAGTTTTAGTAAGAGCAGGTAGTCGCTACGAAGAGAAAAAGACCAATGGTATTGCTCACTTTGCCGAGCACATGTTCTTCAAAGGAACAAAAAAGCGACCCACAACCCTGGAAATTTCCTCACTTATCGATGGGATTGGTGGAGAATTTAACGCCTTTACCTCGAAAGAGTACACTGGTTACTATATCAAAGCATCTACAAAACACATCTCTCTATCACTGGATGTTCTAAGCGATATGCTGACAAATTCCAAATTTGACCAAGTAGAGATCGATCGAGAGAGGGGCGTGATTTTTGAAGAGCTGCGTATGTATTTAGATACTCCGGTTCGTTATATTGGGGATGTTTATGAACAGCTTCTATACGGTGATCAACCACTTGGTTGGGATATAATAGGCACCCCGCAGTCACTAATAAATATAAATCGGAACGATTTTTTCAAGTTTAAAGATCTCTACTATGCGCCTGAAAACACGCTCGTTTCGATTGCCGGCGGTATTTCGCACGACGACGTTAGGCAGATCGCCGATAAATATTTAGGTGGTCTGAAACACAAGAAAACTGCAACTTACAAACCGGTAAAAGTTTCTCAAGGCCAGCCAGCGGTTAAATTAGTTAATAAAAAAACCGAGCAGGCTCACTTTTGCCTAGGTGTTCGGGCTTACCCAAGGAGACATAAGAATCACTATAAAGTTGCAGTTCTTAACGCCATATTAGGTTCGTCAATGAGTTCAAGGTTGTTCATTCAGCTGCGAGAAAGAAGGGGCCTGGCTTACTATGTCAGAAGTTCTTTTGAAGAATATCACGACGTGGGCAGTTTTGTTGCCCAGGCGGGAGTTACCCCAAAAAAGATAGGCGAAGCGGTAAAAATTGTAATAGCGGAATTTGCTAAAATATCTCAAGAGTCGGTAGGCGGCGAAGAGTTAAAAAAGGCAAAAGAGCATATTAAAGGCAGACTTGTACTTGAGCTTGAGGATTCAAGAGAGGTAGCCAGCCTTTTTGGGACCCAGCAGCTTTTGGAGGGAAAGGTGCGGACTACAGACGAGATGTTTAAAAAAGTAGACGAAGTAACAGAAAGTGATATCCAAAAAGTGGCCAGCGATATTTTTAAGAATAAAGGCTTGAACCTAGCAATTATTGGGCCTTACAAAGACGAAGCAAAGTTTGAAAAAATACTCAAACTTTAGTATTATGTATCTTGTATCAAGTATTGAGTATAAAGAAACCTATCCGCGATCCTTTCTAATCTGCCTAATACTTAATACCTAATACTTGATACTTTTATTTTTATGGAACGTACAGTAGTTTTAGTAAAACCAGATGGTGTAAGGCGTGGATTGGTGGGTGAGGTGTTGACCCGGGTTGAGAGGATGGGTCTTAAGATTGTGGCTATGAAGATGATACAGGCAAGCGGAGAGCATTTGGGAAAACATTACAAAGATGACAGGGAATATCTTAAAAGTCTGGGTGAAAAAACCCTTAAAACCTACGAAGAGTATGGCAAAGATGCCGGGAAAGATCTAGGTACTAAAGATACCTTGGAGCTAGGGAAAATGGTGCGAGGTTGGACGATTGATTATGTTGGTTCTGGGCCAGTGGTAGCAGTTCTAATCGAAGGTCGTCATGCTGTAGACAACGTGAGAGCTATTGCTGGGCCAACTATGCCGGTGAATGCTCCCCCTGGGACGATTAGAGGTGACCTGGCCACTGATTCTGCTGCCTACGCCAACGCGGAAAAAAGAGGCGTAGAAAATGTCGTTCACGTCTCGGGGTCAGTTGAGGAAGCGGCTTTTGAAGAAAAACTCTGGTTCCACGATAAAGAAATCCACAACTACAAAAGAGGCAATGAGGTTTAGTAATTAGTCGGATTGAGTAAAGACGTAATTGTGAGCCCCGCTGCATGTACCTGGATGTGTCCCACTGTTTGTTTCGAGATCAGCCCCGATGCAATAAATCTGGCCGCCACCACTATAAACATAGGTTCCACTTGGGTCCTCAGGCACTTCTTTTAAGTAGGGGTTGGTTGCAGCCGGGTTATTTTCTAGATCCGTTTCCCAGGTTGCTGTGTCGGGGTAGACATTTTCGTCAGCATAATATTGCTCCAAAGCCCCCCGTATATTTTGAATGTCAGATCTTCTTTGACCGTCACGTGCGCTTGCTTGAGCTCTTCGTAGTGATGCGAGGCCGATTGAAATCAAGACAGAAATAACGGCCAGCACAACTAGAAGTTCAACGAGTGTAAAGCCTGCCTTGCCGACAGGCAGGCCGAGCAATTTTTTCCTAGCTCGAGGCAGATTCATTAATTTTACTATAATTAAAGCAAGAAGCATTGTCAAACTAAAGCTGAAGATAAAAAGTAACTTGCGCTAAGTATATTATTTATATGTTTGAGTGGCGCCCCTGGTAGGAGTCGAACCTGCAACCTTACCCTTAGGACGGGTCTGCTCTATCCAATTGAGCTACAGGGGCATGCAGGTTTGAATTTTAACACAGTTTGGGCTAAAATAAAACTCCTTCGGGGTGTAGTTCAGTGGTAGAACGCACGGTTCGGGACCGTGAGGCCGCTGGTTCGATTCCAGTCACCCCGACCATATGAACAAAAGAAAAAGATTTTGGATTTTTATTGCTATAAGGACAATTGCCAACTCCCTTGTCATCGTGGGAATTGTGTTTTCTTTTCTTTCCTTTGCACCGTTTGTAAAGCAGGAGATTTGGTATTGGTGGCGGGCTAGCGTTTTACAAGTGACCGAAACCAAGGGGGTTGCGCCAGATATTTCGATTCCAAAAGCAAAGGCCGAAGACTTACCAGTCTTAAAGGTAGAGCCGAAAAGTAAAGAATTTGGGATTGTGATAGAAAAAATCGGCGTTAACGCCCCAGTTGTACCAAATGTAAATGCTGCAAATTACCCAGAATATATTGCCGCCCTTTCAAAAGGCGTCGCTCATGCAGCTGGCACAGCAGTTCCAGGTTCGACTAAAGCTACCAACAACAACGTTTTTTTGTTCGCCCATTCAGCAATTAATGCAGTTCAGGCGAGAAGATACAACAGCGTCTTTTATTTGCTGAGAAAGTTAGAAAAAGGTGACAGAGTGGCTACATTTTATAAAGGAAAGCGGTACGATTATATAGCCGTAGCTAAAAAAGTAACTGGGGCAACGGACGTTCGTTACTTAACCAACCCGTCAAAAAAGCCTATACTGACACTGCAAACTTGCGATCCACCGGGAAGTAGTCTGCGGAGACTGATTATTACAGCAGAGTTGGTCAGGTAATTAAATATATTCTAAACAAATTCCAATTGCTCAAATTTCAATTTTCTAAATCGTTTAGAGTTTGGAACATTAGGATTTGTGATTTGTTTGGGATTTCGTGCTTTGTATTTAGTATTTTGAGCTTTAGCGAAGCTCGATTGCGTAGAGGTTGGAGAGCTGGCTTACAGTAGTGTTTAAATTGGTGGAAATAACGATTTTTGATCCATCTGGCCAGGGGGCGACAAGAGCTGGATCGAAATCGCCAGTGTAAACTGTAATGTTATTTTCACCATCGCCGTCGATTATTGAGATCGAACCTGTTTTTACTAACATTACATGCTCGCTGTCTGGATACCAGAGGTAATTTGAGGCTGCCGGTAAGTTATAAATTTGAGCTTCCTGGTTGGGTGCCGGTCCAAGATTACTATTGTAGAGAACAACTATCCCGTTGCCTTTCCGACCTAAAAACTTTGTTTTATCCGGCGAGAACTTTATACCGCTTAAGCTAGCGGCAAGAAGCTGTGCTTTCTTATCAAAACCCTTTAAGTTCGCCTTTATTGCTCGGTTTGCCTGATCTTCCCATCGCGTTTTTATTTTTACAACGTCCAAAGTGGCTTCTTTAGGAGACCCATTTTCTTTTGAAAGATCAAGAGCAAAGTAACGCTGGGATTTGGGCAATTTTACCAGCAGCTGCTTTCCATCTGGTGAAAATTCCCAACTGCTCTCCGAAAATATAATTTCTTCAGTATCAGCCGCAACCTGCGTTAAATCCTTTGTGAAAAACGAAGGAAGAGGACTGGTAGAGAAATTCAATGCCCAAATGCCAGCCTTTTCCTCAGGCTCTTTCAGCGAAAAAACAATCCCTTTACCGTTGGGAGAAACCAAAGGGTTATTTACCCCAGTGAAGGTCAGAGCACGTAGGGAGGGAGCGACTGGGAAAAGTAGTGCCTGGATAAGATTGACATTTTCTTTTGTTACATCCACATTCTTTTCCCAATTAGAAAAGCCTTCTTTGACAATTTTAATAGTGTATTTTCCAGGTTTTAAATCAGGGATGTCGATATTCGTGGTGCCTTTTTCTTCGCCGTCGATGAAAACACGAGCTTGGTTGGGGGTTGATTTGATACTGACTATACCGGTGGCTTCGATAGATTTCTCTTTGAAGTTTGGCCGGTAACCTTGGGCATAAAGGACGATTCCCACTGTAATAATTCCGACTATTACTAGAAACGCTATGATGCTAAGAAGTTTTTTCATGGTTAAAATTCTACTCTTTTTGGGGGTAGCTGTGCAACAAGACGAAAATACTTTTGAGTGATCATGAGGTGGGTTTTGATCTTTTTAAGTAAAGTTTGATCTCTTTAAAAATTAGTGGTTGTGAAGCCACCAAACCGTCTATATAATAGAGGCGTCATGTTTGGTAAAAGGGTTGCTATTGATCTAGGTACGGCCAATTCGCTTGTCTTTCTAGAAGGGCAAGGAGTGGTCCTCAATGAACCGACCGTAGTAGCAATTTCTTCAGAAGATGGAGAAGTCCTTGCTGTAGGTAATGCTGCTAAAGAAATGCTCGGGCGTACTCCAGAAGGAATAGAGGCTTCCCGGCCACTTCGTGATGGGGTAATTGCTGATTACATCATGACTGAGGCGATGCTAAGGTTTTTTCTCGACAAAGTAGCTGGCCGGACGCGGTTTTTCAAGCCAGATGTAATGGTTTGTGTACCTGCTGGTGTGACCAGTGTAGAAAGAAGAGCGGTTCTAGATGCAACCCTTTCAGCTGGTGCTAGGACTGCATATCTTATTGACGAGCCTCTAGCAGCAGCCATCGGGGCTAAAATTCCAATTGGTACTCCGAGCGGTAATATGATCGTCGATATTGGTGGGGGTTCTACTGAAGCCGCCGTCATCTCGTTGGGAGGAGTAGTAGTTCACAAAAGCGCAAGAATAGCGGGTAATAAAATCGATGAAGCTATCGCTGTCTATGTACGGCGCAAATTCAATTTGATTATCGGCGAACGAACTGCAGAAGAGATTAAAATAACTTTAGCCAGCGCGGCGATGGAAGAAAAAGATTCTTCTATTGAAGTGCGAGGTAGAGATAGTATTACTGGATTACCTCAGCTGATTGAGCTAAAAAGTAGCGAACTTACCGAAGCTATAAGAGGGGTTTTAAACAATATACTTGATGCAATTAAACAAGTGCTGGAGGAAACACCACCGGAGCTAGCTAGCGATATTATTGATAAGGGGATTGTAATGAGTGGAGGTACCTCACTACTGAAGAATCTAGATAAATATTTCACTGAAACTCTTGGTGTACCGTGTCATGTGTCAGAAGACCCACTGCTGTGTGTCGTTTATGGTACGGGTACAGCTTTGGAAAATATCGACCTTTACCGACGGAGTATTATCCGAAGGTGAAAGTTAAAGCTCTGAGAGAGTTCGAGTTTCTATAGAGCAATTATAAATGCCAAATGCCAAATTTTGAACTTTGGGCTTTAGATTTCTTTTGTCATTGGAGCTTTGAAATTCGAGCTTTTTAAATTATGGTTATTGGAATCGATGCCTCTCGACTTGCAAGGGAGGATAAAACTGGTACTGAAAACTACTCCCTAAACCTAATTAAAGCAATTGCGTCAGTTGATAAAAAGAACCGATACGTTCTTTATTTTAATCAAATACCACATTTCTTCGAAATTAGCCAGCCAAACTTTAGCACTAAGGCTATATCCTCGCCAAGATTTTGGACACAAGGACGGCTTGCTTTTGAGCTTTTAATCAGGCCTCCAGACGTCCTTTTTGTGCCTGCTCACACGATTCCAGTGGTACGCCGACCGTCTTTGAAAACGATCGCTACCGTCCATGATTTGGGAGCAGAATTTTTAGCAGAATACCACAAGTTTCCGCAAAAACTATACCTCACTTGGTCAACAGAATACGTTGCCAGAAACGCTAGTCATATAATTTCTATATCCAAATTTACTAAAAAGGATCTAATTAAAACCTTAAGAGTTCCAAGTGATCGGATTAGCGTTGTCTACGAAGGAGTAGATAAGCGGGCTTTTTATCCTAGAAGTAAAGAAGACATAAGCCGTGCTAAAGCAAAATATGGTTTGTCCAAAAAATATTTCCTCTATGTCGGTACAATCCAGCCAAGAAAAAATCTAGTTAGGCTTATTGAAGCCTTTGCGAAAACAAAACTAAAAAGAATAGATCTAGTTCTAGTGGGATCCCGAGGTTGGTTAGAGGAAGAAATCTATAAAGCCCCGGAAAAAATTTCTATATCAGACCGTATCCGCTTCCTTGGTTATGTAGACAATGAAGATATTGCAGCCCTCTACAGCGGAGCAATTGGACTAGCATTCCCATCTTTATACGAAGGTTTTGGCCTGCCCATTTTAGAAGCTTGGGCTTGTGGGTGCCCAGTTTTGACATCAAAGATAGGAGCGATGGCTGAAGTAAGCGGGGTAGCAGCTATCCAAGTCGATCCACTAGTTGTTGATGAGGTTTCAAAAGGTCTTAAAAGGCTAGCCACCAATAAAAAATTAAGAGAAGGGTTGATTAAAAAAGGAGGGGAGCGGGTAAAGGAATTTACGTGGGAAAGATGTGCCCAAGAAACGATCAAGGTGTTTGAAAAAGTCTATGCGCAAAATGTCAAATGACAAAACCAAAATATCAAATCAATGTCAAAAATAGATCGCTACACGCTTTGCACCTACGGTTAAGATCGCTAAAGCGCTCTGCGACCATTGCATGGGCTACCAATTTTTTGACTTTTGAGCTTTGGGTTTCTTTTGACATCTGATCTTTGAAATTTGTTATTGAATATGGAAATTTTAGGTATCAGAGTAGATGCAATTACATACCAACAAGCTCTAGAAAAATCTAAAGAACTAATTGAGAGTGGGGGAAAGCACTATATTGTTACTCCTAATCCAGAGATTATTGTCAAGGCAACAAAAGATGCGCAGTTTAGGAATATTTTGAATAAGTCAGCCTTGTCAGTTCCCGATGGTATCGGTTTGGTGTTGCTAGCCAAACTTACTGGTAAACCCTTGAAAGAAAGAGTAGCAGGGGTTGATTTATTAGAGGGGTTGGCCGCTTTGGCCCAGGAACATGGATTTAGCATGTTTTTATTGGGATCAGGCGAGAGAGTTGTTAAAAAGGCCGGTGAAGCGTTGAAAAAGGAATATCCCAAGTTGGAAATAGTCGGTACTTATTCTGGTGTCGCGGATCCGAAATTCGATAAAGAAACACGCGGAAAAATTGGCAATAAAAAAATCGATATTCTAGCGGTTGCCTACGGCGCGCCAAAGCAGGAAAAATGGATTGCTAGAAATCTTCCGAAACTAAACGTTAAATTAGCAATCGGAGTTGGGGGAGCTTTCGATTACATTAGTGGTGGAAAGAGACGCGCACCAGTTTTTCTTCAAAAAATCGGTCTTGAGTGGGCTTTTCGTCTAATTTCAGAGCCGTCTAGATTAAAAAGACAGCTAGCATTGCCCTACTTTGTTTATTTGATGTTCAGAGAAAGCTCAAAAATCAAATCTCAAACTTCAAAGCTGCAACGTAAAAATTAAAACCTTTGCCTTTTCAGCAAATAAGATCGCTCCGTACTTCGAAATACAAGATTTCTCAGTACTCTCGCATCTTTATGGCTCAGCAATAAATCGCTTCGCCAATAAGATCGCTTCGTATTGCGGAATTTGTAATTCCTTAATACTTCTGCGTCTTTATGCCTTCGGCATTAGAAAAGCCCCTCGTGGGGTGACTATTTCTAATGCCCCGCGAGGGGCTACCGCCGTGGGCGGGTTTCCGGCGTTGGAATCCCCTCCTCTCGTTTTTCTTGGAATAGATCTGGCTAACTGCACTCACTCGGCAGGTTTACAGATTCTGTCGATTATGAGTCAGGTTTTTAAGGTGCACTTCGGCTTCGCCTCAGTGTAAACAGTTTACATCGAGCGTAGCGAAGTGGGGTAACACTAATACAAAGTATTTCATAGCGTTGCTTGAAAGTCAATAATTAAATTAGTATTGAGTATATGGCAAGGAAAGGGGCTTATTTAAGCTGTTTCCTTTTTCTAGTCCTCGCTTAAGCGAGGTCGCAGCAGCCGGGAGTACCTGAATAATCGAGCAGAGCGAAGATTAAGAAGTTACGGGGGATGCTATCTCACCAGACTGCGAAGCAGTCTTAAATCGGGGTGGGAGCCACTGTTATGTTGTTTCCTTCTTCATTTCACCAAGGAGCCACAACACCGCTTCCTTCTTATATCTACGATCACCTCGCGCGTTGATTCTTATTGCCGGGAGTTTACCACGCTTACCCCAGCGTTTGATGGTCAGCGGAGAAACCCTCAGAAAGGCAGCAACTTCCTTGACTGTTAGTAGCTCTGGCAAATCGTCTCCGAGAGCCATGAATACTTCCTTTCTGGGCAGAAATGGGGCTTAAGTAAGCAAAGACCTTCTTAAGGTATCATAGTAGAAAAGAAGTTGTCAAGAGATTTATTTTGCTTCAAGTTGACATTCAAGCGGGCGATTAGTCATAATTAAACTAACTGCCCATGATGTTTAAAATCCGTAGATTTATAAATCCTCCGTATACAATCAGAGAAATCTTCATTGCTTTGAGCACACTTATTATGCTTCTTAGTGCTCCGATAATTGTAATCAATGCGGAACAAGAAAAACAGATGAGGGTAGAGGCAGCTTCAAGCTGCGATGAAACCTACCCAATAGATTATTTTCATGTTTGTTATTTTTCTGGTGTTGATCCAGCTGTGGGCTCGTATCTTGGAGGTGAGGACGAAGCACCACTTGGGTCGCCAGTTTCTAATAGAGTATTTGCAATTAACCATGATTGGGGTGCCGCTCCTGTTTTTGGTGGTACTGGCGATAGTATCTCTGGTATTTGGCGTGGACAACTTAATTTCGAGGCTGGCACGTACCAATTAAGTGTTTTCACAGACGATGGTGTGCGTGTGTATCTTGATGAAAATCTCGTAATTGATCGGTGGGACGATTCAGCAGGTGCCTATGCTACGGCATTAACTATTTCTTCTGGCCATCACAATCTACGAGTTGAGTGGTACGAGAACACTGGTTCAGCAAAACTGCAATTTCACTGGGACAAAGGGCCAACTATAGGGTCGTTTACACCACAAGAGGCGATAATTGAGGTTTTTATTTTAACTAGCCAACAATTTTGTATAGCAGGAGAACCTTGGGTAAGCGGTGATCGGTTTGATATTTATAATTCTGATCACACCGTATCAACTTCTTGGCGTAGAGATGAATCAGTTTTGACTCCAAAAATACTAAAACCTTCGGACCCATCACTACCAACTTATGACTTGGTGGAATGTTTTGAGATGGGGTTTAGACCTGAGGAGCTAACTTATGCTAGGCAGCAAATAGATGCTTTTGCTGATGATATAGAAAGACTAAGTAACGGCGCACTTTTACCGATAGTCAACGTGCATGAAATATCTGGTGAACAAATACTATCACGGTGGGGAGGGACTTTGTGGCTTGGATGGTGGGATCTTGAAGAAGCGGTGGAGGCGTATCTTTCAAAGGAAACTGATTTTACAATAGCTATTTCTTCTGTACATGATTTGAATACTGGGAAGTACCACTCAATACCACTTTGTGGCGGAACATATGGGGTTGATTTTGGATTGGGTGGTGCTGGTTACACTTGGGTTCCAAATTCCACGGATCCGGGCGAGTGGTTTCAGTGTCTTACCGAAGGCGTGATTCTCAACGAATGGGCACATCAATTTACAGGTGTGGTCCATGCTCTTCTCGAACTTGATAATATTTATAAGGATGGTTACCCGACATGCGGGGAAGGAGATGCCGACACCTATAAGTGGATGCCTGGGCTTTATGATATTCCTCAAGACCCTGTTTCGCCGTGGTGCGGGCTTGGACATCCCGGAAGTATTGTTGGCGTAGGTAATCTCTTCTTATGGCATTACGACCCTTCGCTTTCTCACTATGGACTAAACTTTTTCACAGGTAATCACTGCGATAACGGCAAACAAGATTTCGGTGAGACAGGTGTTGACACTGGCGGGAACTGTCCAGAAGATACACAAGATCCAACTGTATCAATCACTGGGCCTTCGGATGGTTCGACAGTCTCTGAAACGGTTAACATTTCAGCCACAGCCTCAGATAACTTCGGAGTAACCAAAGTGGAGTTTTATGTAGATGGGGAGTTAAAGGAAACCGACGCATCTTCACCCTACGTGTATTCTTGGGATACCGCCACAGTTAGCAACGGAATCCACAGTCTGCTCGCTAAAGCCTATGATGCTGTACCCAACACAGCTACCGATACGATAGATGTGACAGTGAGTAATGACACCGGTGGTCCATCCCCACCAACAGCCAACATCAAGGCAAACGGTTCTAATGGACCAATCACCATCACTTACAACACCTCGACGGTAGTAAGTTGGACTTCAACCAACACCACCAGCTGTTCTGTCTCACCAGCTGGTTGGACAGGTGTAAGTGGATCGAAGTCAACAGGTAGGCTAACAGCCAAAAAGACCTACACCCTCAATTGCTCGGGAGAAGGTGGTAGTGCAAGTGACTTGGTAACTGTAAACGTTACTGCCAAACCGGCAGTAAGAAAACTAGGAGATCTAAACCTTGACGGTAAGATAAACATACGTGATCTTAGTATACTTCTGAGTAAGTGGAGTACCACCAACGCGATTGCCGATCTAGACAAAAGCGGTAGAGTTAACATTCGTGATCTAAGCACCCTCCTTTCCCGATGGGGGCGTTAAATTCTTCCGAAAAACTACTCCTCAAATCTGTTGCAATTGCATATTTATTCGTAGATAATTAACTGGAATCTAGTTATCTTCTGCCTTTATGGAATATCTTAAACAACCTG
>DASVHF010000014.1:0-18399 GCA_036382695.1 Candidatus Nanoarchaeia archaeon
AAAGAGTACTCCGCGATTGGCTAGAGAAATCTCGCCTGGTTTTGGATGTGCTCCACCACCTATTAGGCCAATGGCGCTGGCAGAATGATGAGGGCTACGGAACGGCCGTATTCTCACCACCGGATCTTCTGGATCGACTTGCCCGAGAATCGAATAGATTTTGGTTACTTCGAGTGCTTCTTCAATAGTCAGTTTAGGTAAAATACTAGGAAAAGCTCGTGCAAGAAGGGTCTTACCTGCACCTGGCGGTCCTTTTAAAAGAATGTTGTGGCCACCTGCTGCAGCAATTTCTAGGGCTCGTTTTGCCATTTCCTGACCCCGGATTTCTTTCATATCAAATTCGTAATCACCTCTACTATCTAAATCAACTTTAATTTTAGGATGAGCGGGCAACCGTTTGTTGCCTGATAGATGGTGGAATAAATCAATTACGTTCTCGGCTGGAATTACGTTGATACCCTCCACAATTGCGGCTTCTTTCGCATTTACCATCGGTAGGAAGAGACGCTTATAATTTTCGCGTTTTGCAAGGATGGTGAGGGGCAAAACTCCACTGGTAAATCGTAAGTTTCCATCTAGTGAAAGTTCGCCTAAGAAAAGGGCATCGGTAATCTCCGTTGAAAGTTGCCCGGAAGCAATCAATATGCCGATTGCAATCGGAAGATCATAAGCGGGTCCTTCTTTTGGCAAATCAGCAGGGGCTAGGTTGACAGTGATTCTTTTTGTCGGGAATTCAGCGCCGACGTTTTTCAAAGCCGCGCGGACTCTTTCTTTACTCTCTTCAACAGCTTTATCCGGCAACCCAACAATATTAAAAGCCGGCAAGCTTTGGCTAGCAACATCTACTTCCACCTCAATTGGCACGCTATCCAAACCAATCGTCGCTCCGCTAGTTACTTTGGCAAGCATACGAAGGGATTATATCACAGCAAATATCCTAACGTAGCAGTTTAAGAAAATGGACGCAAAGGATGGTATGATTAAATTAGTGTATGATTGACGAAATTCCAGAAATAAACAGTATAGAATTAGGGCCTGAGGGTGCCGGACTTGAAACCCCAGAGACCAGTAAAGCAGACGGTACATCCGAAGAAAAGCCAGATAAAGAAGGGCAGAACCCTGCCCAGAATGAAACCGAAACTTCTTCACCTCTACAAAAAGGAGAGAAAGAACCGGAAAAAGTAACATTTGGAATAATAGAAATAGAAGAAGACCTAAAAGCTGATTTGTTAACCCCAGAAGAAAGAGCAGTTTATCAGAGTGGCTTTCATACTCTTAAAGAGATCGTAGAAAGGAGTGATAACATCGGCAGAATGGTTCTTACTAACCCAGATATCACTTCCGGGGTTGTAGGATTGCAACCGCTCGTAAGTATGAAAACTGGGGAAGCAGTAATGCTTTATCAATCTTTTAGATACACCGGGGTCGATTTTCAAAAAGATTATAGTTTTCTTGAGTTTGGTAAAGAAGCAAGTCATTTAAAAGTACTTGTCAATGACCAAGCAGCAGAAAACATTCTAAGAACGTATCAAAAAGAGCTTGGTGTTACAGTACCAACCAGACCATTACAAAAAGACGAGATTTTATCGTTTATATCCCAATTACTTAATAGTACAGATATAAGGCAGGCTAACTTAGCTCATGGGTTACTAAGCGGTTTTCCCCTTGAGGATTGTCAGCGTTGGGTAGGAAGACCAGATAGCACTTTAAGGTCTATCCCAACACTAGGAAAGGTTGAAAATCTAGACAACCGTTTCTTAGGACAACAAATTGAAGGTTCGGATAAAATTATGAGGATTGACCCCATTAGTCTTTTAGACCCTACTAATTATGAAATGTCCTCAAGTAAAAATTATTTTATGCCTGATACACGCACGTCAATCTCCCTGGGCGCGGGGACAGGAACAATCGAAGGTTTTGGACTGAGATGGACGGCTCAATTACCGCCAGGCGAAACAACAATTAGGCATTTACAAAAAGTAATGCAGGTCAACAGAGAACTTGGGCTTATGAATTTTATTGATAAACAAAGAGGCACCTTCAAAGTGGAAGATAATATCAAAGCGATAAACATAGCCAGAGAAAATTTACATGAAAGAAGTCTAAAACCATTGAGCCATCTAGTAGAAGCATTTGGGATTTTTTCATCATTTGGCAATAGAAAGAAGGACAGAAGTCAACATTGAGATCAGTAGGGCGGTGCAGAGGCTTTGAAAGTAGGTTGGTTACTCGGAAATCCTATTTCACAATCTCAAACTTAAATATATATTTCAGACCTACTTAGGGCTGGATTCTTATCTAGCTATCCTTTATTATATATAATATAGATGATGTACCCGAATGGAGGTGATGGGTAATGCAAGTAGATGAAGAACAAAAGAAAGATGAGGTAGTAACCCCAGGCGAAACCCCAGGCGGCGAAGGCGAAGGTGGTAAAAGCGAAGGTGTAGAAGAAGGAGGTGCGAAAGAGGAAAAACCAGAAGGTGAAGAAAAGCCTGAGGGTGCGCCTTCAGAATAATTAAGGTGGAAAGTAAATATTTTAATCTAGCCTCGGTACGTGGCTAATTTTTACGTTTGTGTTTAGCCAATAAAGAAAAACGACCCATTCGGCTAGCTCAGGGTCGTTTCTCCTCCTAAGAAAACCTCAAAATTGCAACTATAAATTAAGAGTGTTATATTTGCAGTTACGTCAGGAGGTGGTTGAAATGGATCAAAAAACCAAAGAAGAAATTAAGGTAAAAGGTGATGAGCTTTTGGCAAAAGTGAAGCAGCTAGTCAAGGAAGGCAACGTTCGTCAGATTACGATAAAAGATAAAGACGGAAAAACTTTAATTGTTTTACCTTTGACGGTCGGAGTAGTCGGGGCTGTACTTGTACCTGTACTAGCAGCAGTGGGGACAATAGCGGCTTTGGTAACAGAATGTACTATTACCGTAGAGAGAAAATAGAATTACGAAGAAAGAACAATCACGACGATTGTTATTATCAAGATAATCCCGAGAGAGTAAAGTAAAGTGTAGGCCAAAACAGACAGAGCTTCTTTGATTTTTTTATTTAAGGCTAAATATGCTGGGTATCCAAAAACCGTAGATCCTGTTACAGCGGCTGAAAAAATAAGTAGGATAAGCATTAAGACAATCCCTAAAAATCCAGGTGTAGCCGAAACCTCCTGCATAAAGTAAAAGAAACCGCCGATTAAAACACTATAAATGGTTACACCCAAGGCTTGCAGAAGACCAACTATGCACGGATCTGGCGATTTTTTAAATATATTTTTCATATACTCAAATATACTAATAATTACACAGGTACGCAACCTCTCTTGTGAACCTATTTACTTGACAAGCAAACGAGGCGTAGAGTACGCTTAATTTAATGGGCATACTTAAAAGTAAAGTTTTCATCCTCGTCTTCGTAGTCCTAATCCTTCTAGTAGTTGCTGCTGTAGCAGGTTACTACCTTTTCTCCATCTACACCTTCAACACATTTACCAAAACACTTGATAGTGAGAACAAGAGCTTGTTTATCGCGTTTGACCAAGAAGTAGCCACCACAAATAAAATACAGCAGAATCTTATCAAATCGGTAGAATTTGAAACCGATTTTGATAAAGAGACGAATGCCAAATATCTGAACGCAGCAAAATCTGACTACGAAAAATCGTTGAACGATTACAAAAAAGGAATTGATGAGCTAAAATCAGACTCATCAGATTTAGTCAAGTTTAAAGATTTGCCGCTTTGGCTGACTGCTGATCAGAAAAAATTTACTAATGATCTTACAACTTCCATCGGCCAATATTTAGAGGCTCGAAAGGCTGACTATCAATTTCAGGTTAAAATAAAACCAATAAATAATAGTATTTTCCAGATGATCGAGGATATGCTCGTGATAGTTGAATACCCAATAGTAGTAGAGAAAAACCTGGCTACTGCCCTAACACCAGCACAAGTTCAACAAGCTTTCAGTAAAGACTTTTACATGGTCGAATCATTAGAAAAATACACCAAACCAGATTATAAATTCGAAGGGCACGATAAGCTGGCTGGCGAATTCCCAAAATCTTACAAGGCTTTTGGTGCGGTCAAAGAAAGCTACGGCGCAATTTATCTAATGTATAAAGCCTTAGCTAATGGAAACTACTCCCAATTTGAACAAGCTACTGCGACTCTCAGTCAGTCAGATGATTTAGAAAGTGTACTTGGTGACCTAGATATTGAATTAGCCCAAAAAAATAAACCGCATGTGGCTAAGATAAAAGATAGTTATGTAAACTACGCTAAAGCCTTGGATTTCTTTGCTGAGAAAAAACTCTCCAGCAACCTGCTATCGAAGGAGAAAGTCCTCGTCCAAAACAATCAAAACAAAGTAATCGTCTTTGCTTACCTTGTGGAATTATACTATGCTGATGAATATAAGTATCCAACTGATACTTCGTTCCACTCCTTTATTGCTACACTCAAGGCTGGAAATCACTTTGATGAGAATCTCAAATTTGACGAATCTGATTTCACCTATGCCTCGGATGGAACCCACTATTATGAGATGGCTTACAAGGATGACGCCACTGGGAAGCAAGATATGGTGTTAGTTGGAGTCAAGGAAACTGCTGACAAAACCTTAGGGGCCTGGGTCCTAACTCCAGTGATCAAAGTAGATAATAAAAAGTTTAAATTGGAATTTGTCAACAGTCTCACCAACTCCATTAATTCTCTCCTACCACTAGGTTCACTTTAATGCTTTTTCTTACTAAAATATAGGTTCAACCTTAGAAAATAAATGGTTACGAGGAATTAGATGATGTCTCTTTTTCTGGCAAGTGAATAGATTGCTTTCTTGGTCAGGGCCGCTGCGCCCAAACCAAAGAGTATGACGAAGAGAGTAACTAAACCGCCAATTATCGGTATCAAGGTGACAATATAGTAAACAAAAAGTCCCGATACAAAAGCCCAAACCTCATGAACCTTTCTGCCAGTTCGCTCTAGTATCCACGAGCCAGCCCAGAAAATAATGAATATTCTCGCCAGATACAAGCTTATTAGGTAAAGGGCCAGAAGAATTAGAGCAAGAGGTATCCCAACTACGGTCGCAAGAAGGATTATAAAAACAATCGGTGTTACAACAACGGTAAGAAAACCAACCCCCAAAGATACCCATGGTCTTCTTCTTAGAGTCGATACGGTTTCTCTGTTGTATTTGGGGAAAAACGCAATTAACAGCAAACCGATAACCAAGGTGGAGACTACACTAACGACCTTCATAAAGATGTTGAAGCCTGTGAAGGCAGCAAATGCTTTTCCTGCTGTGGGTCTAGCTGCTTCTGGCGGAGTCTTTTTGGTCACATCTCCAACAACCACCGCATTCTTATCAATAGAAGCAGTCTCATCACTCCAATAAGTAAGGTCTCCGCCTACCTTTGCCTTTGAAGTAAGCCGCAATACTCCTACTCCAGCTTCTACGTCTCCATCAATTCTATTTGATATAGTCAGATTTCCGGCGCCAACTTTCACATTACTTCCTACTGGCGCAGCTAGACTCAGATTTCCTGCTCCCGCCAAAACACTACCACGGATCCTTGCACTATCGGTAAAATCAACATTACCACCACCAACAGCTACGTTCCTTCCAATTTCACCGCTGATTGTAACTTGTCCACCACCAGCCCGAAGATCTTGAGTAATATTGCCTGAAACAGTAACTAACCCACCGCCAGTAATTAAATCGCCGTTCACTTTCCCATCCACCAGCACTTGTCCACCAAAAGCATAGACATCGCCATTGACTGTCCCGGAAATTTCGACTACATCACCAAAACCGAAATAATCCTTATTGACCACTTCTCCAGCTGGCACAGTTACGACTTTCGTTTCTTTAGAATTATCTTTGCTTTTGTCTCGAGCAATAGCGACAGGAGCAACAAAAAGCAGGGCAAACGCAAATAAGATGATGGTAAGTTTCTTCATTTGCGGCCATTGTAAACCTCCACTATTTTACTGTCAAGTCAACGTTTTTCCCATGAATTTAGAGTATCAACTCGGTTTAGGCTGATTGAAGTTGCTTCGCAATTAGGAAAAGGTTCCAAATTTTGTATTTATTTACCGACTACAGCACGTGAATCTAGAGTAAATCGTAGATTTTAAACAGTATTCTCGTACACTCACCCATCTGCCCTTTATGCTCTTTTTTAACTAAATCATAAAACTCTTGTGGACTCACCCATTTCCGATCAATATAGTGTTTTTGGTCTAGATTAAACTCTCCTTCATATGAAAGGACATCCTAATCTTCCATATGTAGCTTGTAATTTTCGCGATCATCGACAACAGTACCAATTGGATTGAACGAGATCTCTACCGATTTTAGGCCTAATTGATTTTTTACTAATCTATTAGCAGCTTCTTGTGGTTTCTCGTTCTCACGGAGGTAGATTGATGGAATCGACCAAAAACCTGGAAAGTTGTAGATGAGTGATCGTTTTGTAGTAAGTATTTTATTTTCAGAGTTTTTGAAAACTAAGGAGATAGCTTTTCGTGTTCGTTTCATAAACCAATTATCACACCAGGGGGCTGTTTTAGTCAAAACAAAAAACTCCGATAAAATCGGAGTTCTTTGATGCTTGCCGTGTACCGGAGCGTTAGCGACTGGTACATGGCTCAAAGGTGGCTCATAAGCCAGGTTCTGTTATAAGACGATCATCTATCTAGGTGTCACGTCGGGCGTAACTACCTGTAGCCTATTCGGCTACTGCTCGCGTCTTCCTCACTATCCCGACTGTCAAAGTGAGATTCGGCGATTGCAGCCCCTAGGATTGCCCGTTTCACCTCCGACTCTAATGCCGAGAGTCGGAGCTACGTCTCTGTTGCTCTCGAAACCTGTCAATTCAGATCCCGTTTCTAAGACTAATCTCGGCTCGACCAATCTAGAACACTAGCCCTTACAGGTCGGACCTTACAGTCCGTCGGGTGTCGGCTTGCTGCCTGGACTTTCCTCTCCGATTCGCATCGGAGCGATCATCCGGCCACCTTTGAGCGGATATATTATAGCATCCTTCGTACTGCGAAATCAAGATTTCTTAGTACTCTCGGCTGCTGCGTCGCTGTTGCTTCTAACCATATTTGGGTATAATTTTCAATTCTAAGCAATTTTAGGGTAATATAATAGGTAATGCTCGAACTAACTGTTTTCGTTATCTCGCTAATAGCCTTGGTACTTGGCGCTGATTGGCTCGGCAACTCCGCTACTCATATTGCCCAAAGATTCTCTCTACCAAGAGTCCTAATTGGTGCGACTATCGTGAGTTTGGCCACTACCCTACCGGAGATTATCATCGCCGCATTTTCTGGAGCAGAAGGCTCACCCGAAATTGGCGTGGGAACAGTTTTTGGTTCGCCCCTAGTTAATATTGGCCTGACTTTTGGACTTTTACTTATGTTTTCAAAGACACAAGTAGATAAGCAGTACCTATCTAGAACAATTATATTTTTTCTTATCTCTCTTTCTTTAGTTTTGATACTCTTCCTCGGTGGAACAACCTCACCAATCTTTGGTTTGCTCTTAATAATATTCGGAGTTATTTACCTGATGATTCAATCGGCTATTAGTAAACAAGAAGAAAGCCTACTTGAGGAAATAGAGAACAGATTTGATCGCTTAAAAATATTTTTCACTGAAAGAGAAAACTATCATCAAATTTTTTATTTAATTTTAGGTAGCCTCCTGCTTTTTTTGGGTGCCCACTTTTTAGTAAATTCTGCGGTGGTTTTAGCGGAAATTTTGGGTGCCCCTCAATTGGTTGTCGGTTTTGTAATCATTGCCTTCGGTACTTCTCTCCCGGAGGCGTTTACAACGATAAATTCAATAATAAAAAGGCGCGTGGGCTTAAGTACGGGAAATCTTTTTGGAGCTAGTGTTCTGGATCTTACCCTTGCCTTAGGGATAATTAGCTGTTTTGGGGGTGTAAAAATAAATCCTTTCAATCTTTATGTCACCATCGGCAGTCTTGCCCTCCTAGCTTCGGTAAGCTTACTTTCAACTTATGGGCGTGTGTCACCAAAAATACTTGGCACCGTATTAGTTGTAATTTATCTCGCTTCTATAATATGGTTTGGTCGCATAGGAATTTAGAAGGCTTAGGAGCGATAGCGACGCAGTACGCGGGAATACCTGAGAAATTGAATTTAGTGAAATTTCGAGGTTATGAAGCGGATTATCTTTGTTTTGTAGCTTCAAAGTGGTCCTCGAGAATCACATGCACTATTGCTGCTGCCGGCACAGCCAACAGTGCACCAATCACCCCAAAAATTGAACCGCCGACTAAAAGTGCGAAAATTATCACCAACGGGGAAAGGCCTACTGCTTTCTCCATTAGCTTTGGAACAATAAAATTATTCTCCAATTGTTGAATAAGGATGTAAAGAGCCAGTACCCCAACTGCTAAAATTGGGGCTTGGACAAAGGCAATAATTATCGCGGGGATGGCAGAGATAGTCGGCCCGAAATTTGGAACTATTTCCAGTAGTCCAGCGATAACTGCAAGAGGGAGCGCAAACTCCACTCTCAACAAAGTAAGCCCTATATATGTAGCCACGCCAATAATCAACATCAAAACCAGCTCCCCTCTTACCCAGGAGCCGAGTTTTAGTTCGATCTTGTAAGCTAATGTATCTACTCTCTCTTTTGGGAGGTGTGGCAACAAAAGATAAAGATTTTTCTTTATTTTTTCTCGCTCCAAAAGGAGATAAAAAGCAAAGACTGCTACTGCAATGAATAGCAAGAATATACTAAAGGCATTCAGCGCCACTCCAAGTAAGTTTGAGAGAGCAACGTCAAATTTTGAAGAAACAAGTTTGGTAAGATTGTCAGTAGTTATACCTGGCACATTACTATTGCTAAAGGTAGCCGAGAGCCAATTAACATAGACAGGAAGGTTGTTGGCAAAATCTCGGATTTCCCTAACTAGTGGTGGAATAACTGCAAAAAGTAAAATGGCAAAGAAGCCTATTGCCAAAAAGTAAGTGGTGGTAACTGACAGTGTTTTATTGACGCCTCGTTTTACGAGCCAATCGACTAGCGGCGCAAAACCGCTCATCAGAATATAGGCGACGAAAAGAGCAATCAAGACTCCTCGTATGTTCCAGGCAATTAACAACAGGAGTAGCGTACCAATAACTAAAAGTATCGATTTTAGCGATATTTCAATAGTAGTAACATTTCTCACCAGAAACACTCCTACTTGTATTCTAACAGACAATCAGACCAAACAGCAAACCAACTAAGATTATTTTAACCAATCTCCTACCTGGTTATACACACGGTTCGTATAATCTTTTTCTGCAACATCGAACCAGATCATTCTTGGTTCTTTTCTAAACCAAGTAAGCTGGGCTCGTATGTAGCTGTGGTGTTCAAATTTTATTCGTTGTACGGCTTCTTGCAAAGAAATTTTCCCTTGAAGATACATCGCGATCTGACGGTAACCAAGACTGGTTAGAGCAATTGAATCTTTGTGACCTTTATCAATAAGCCTCCTAACCTCTTGGATGAATCCAGTTTTTATCCAAGCCTCGATACGGGAATCAGCCCGATTATATAAATAATCCCGATTGGAAGTTAAACCAATTTTTAAGGAATCTAAATTTACTTTAAATTTGCCCTTCAATTTCGAAAGTGGTTCACCTGTTTGGTAATATACCTCCAAAGCTCGTATAATTCGCCTAGAATTTTCTCTATCGATTCCCGCTGCTCCCTCCGGATCGACGTTTTCTAATTCGGCAACTAGCGCGGGTAGCGATTTTGCCTCTAAACGTTCGCGAAGTTTTTTATCCGGCGGTACTTTAGGTATTTTCAAGCCCTCCACTACCACCCTAATGTACAAACCTGTCCCGCCAACCAAAATTGGTAGTTTATTCTTTTTATGAATACCATCAATTGCCGCGTAAGCAAGTTGCTGATACGCCGCTACTGAAAACGTTTTATCCGGGGTAATCAGATCATAAAGGTGTGTAGGAATTCCCTCTACCAACCAATAGTTTTTGTGTTTCTCAACTTCCCCGCTGGAAGGAAGTTTCCCTGTTCCAATATCCATCCCAGTATAAATCTGCCTAGAATCTGCGGAGACAAGTTCTCCATCAAACTTTTTTGCAATTTCAAGCGCCAAATCAGTTTTGCCGGTTCCAGTAGGACCTAGAATTACCAAAAGTTTTTTCATTGATAAAAATTTAACACAAGGAAGATGGTTAGGAAAGGATCATATCTACCACAAGCGTGGACCAACCAAAATTTCTTCTACCATGTCCTTCTCCCGAAAGAGGATTGAAAAATTCTCGATACCCACTCTTTTGAACTAGGACAATGCTTTTTTCCACTATTTTTTCCGCATCTTTCTTATAACCATGGTCAGCAAGTGCTTTGGCCAGATACCAGTTTGTGTTTATCCACGTGGAGCCTCGCCAAAGCAAGGGATCTTTCCCAATCCTTGTCGGAGCAGGGGAAAAAGAAGGTTCGCTAACTGCAACCGTCGGTACTGGGTACGGAAGATCAAACTCTTCTCTGTTCCGTAGATGTTTCTTGACAAGTTTTTCTACTACGTTTTTGGGTATATCCAAAATAATTGGCATCAGTCCCTTTATTGTTTTTACTTTTGCAATTTTCTCTTCCTGACCGTATCTATCAAAGAAAAATGCTTCTTTGGGATCGTAGCATTTCCTCATCAATTCCTTTTTACCCTCCAAAGCCAAACGGTGAAAAGTACGGGCAGCTTCCTCCTGATCAACCTCATGCAAAAGACGGGAAAGAATCTCTAGATTTTTTATGTATATAGAGTTGACTAGTACATCTTCAACGTTGAAGTAGTTCGCCTCAAAGATTTTTTCTAGATTGTAATTACGCAACATGTTTCGAAAAGTGACTGTTCTACCAACCAAAGCTGTAATGGTTTGGTTTTTATTTTGCGTACCTAGCACCGGATCGTACGAGGGTGACTGATCCAGTCCCGACTCATATGGCGCAATAATTGAAATCAACCCATCTCCATCTGGATCACGATGTCTTGCTAACCATACGTAGTACGATTTTAATTTTGGTAACACTTCGTACAAAAATTTGACATCCTTCTCCTTTTTGTAAATTGCCTCTACAGACTGGGCTATCAAGGGGGGTTGAATCAGCTCAGTAGTTTTTGGAGAAAAGGAAAGTCTAGATTCCAGGTGCGAACCCAACTTATTCAGCATGCTAAAATGCCTTCGCTCCCCCCAATAAATAATGTGGGGTACAAATCCATTCGGTTTTTGAACACTTAGAAGAGACCTGATTTCATTTTTAGCCAGTTCAATATCAAAATGTGATAAAACAATCGCGATAAAGCAAGAGTCCCAAAACCATTGGTGATAGTAGTGTTGTCTTGATGGGGATATGTACTTATATTCACCAGCCCAACGTGAGACGCCAGTTTTTATATTTCCGTATAATACTTCCTTGGCCTGGCCGATTATTTCCCGGGCAGAATCTTTCATTAAGGAAAGTGTATAATATATCTTTGACTAAATCAAAACCTTTCCATTAGCAAAATGTCTGAAGAAAACCTTTTCTACATCTCTCCGAACAAACTAAAAATTTGGTTAGAATGCCCACGTAAATATTGGCACTACTATCTTTATGGGCCGACGAAATATAAGGAGCCACCAAGACCGTATTACACATTAGGGGAAGCGGTCCATAACAGCCTAAATTCTTTCTTTAGTTTGGTACCACAAATTCGCACGAAAGAACGTTTATTTGATCAGTTTGAGCTTCATTGGAAAGCAGCAAAAAATCAAGAAGGAGGTTTTAAAGATATTGATGAAGAAAAAATTTATAAGGCCAGGGCCGCTGCAATGCTAGAAAATTTTTACCAAAATGAAGATATGCAAGCCACACCCTACCGTCTTTCGCCCTCATCAACTAAATATATCCCACTAACACAAGAAATTATGTTGGGCGGCAAAATTGACCGAGTCGATTTAGAACCTGACGGGACTCTTCACATAATCGATTACAAAACCGGAAAAGAAGATCAAGATGACCCTTATCAACTACCCATCTATGACCTCCTAGTTCGCGGTTGGTTAAAAAAAGAGGTCTCAAAACTCTCTTACCTACATTTAGAAAGCGGAAATTGGTCGACGCGATCTCCAACGCAGCATGGCAGAGAGGAGACAAGACTACTTGTCATTGAGACCGTAAATAAAATACCTAAAGAGAGTGCTAAGAGCTTTTTCGCTTGTCCTCTGGAGACTGCCTGCAATCATTGCGATTACCTTGGGGAAATCGGTCTCGAACCAATTTTAAACTGAAACACAAACCTATTATTTTTATAGTCAAAAAAGGATAAGAAACTTTTTATTTGCGTACCGTTTTCTTTACACCTTTAGAGGCGATGAACCCCACTGTATTCATCGAAGGCAGTTGAATAGTCTCACCTGTTTTTGGATTTCTACCAGGCCTTGCCTTCCTTCCACGAATAACGAATGTGCCAAATCCAGAAATTACAACCTTGTCGCCTTTTTTTAAGGCTGAATAAATATTGTCGAAAGCCGAATCAACTGCTTCTTTTGCAGCCTTTTTAGTAAGATGGGCTTCCTTAGCTACTTTTTCGATGATGTCTGCTTTTAGCATATTTTTCACCTCCTTTAGTTTGTCTTAGTAGTGCAGAATGTTTGAACACCTAAATTTTGAGCACGTAAAACTATCTAGTAAAGAAGTACTCTTATTAATTTTACACAAATGGCAAGAAAATCCAACAGTCAAGGGAGCGTTTTATCTAACCTTTTAATCGATTTTGCCTTACCGCCTCTTTTTGTTTCAATTAGAACAGAGCGAAAAACCTTTGGTCCAGTTTCGGTCCACTCGAACCTGATTGGCTGGGGGTCCTTTTGTTTTTTAATTATGATTTGCGGTTCTACTCCCAGAACAGAGTGCAAAGCGCCACTCATCCCCACATCAGTCACAAACGCTGTGCCTTTTGGTAAAATTTGTGCGTCTGCGCTTGGAACGTGTGTGTGAGTACCAACAACCGCCGTTACTCTTCCGTCCAAAAACCAGGCAAGAGCAGCCTTTTCACTGGTTGCTTCAGCATGGTAGTCAACAAGAATTGCGTTTGGTTTCTCTTTTTCAACTTGGTCAAGCAAAATAGTATCAATAGTGCGATACGGCTCATCTAACGGCTCGTCCATCCACAGTCTTCCTAATAAGTTTATTATGAGAACTTTTTGGCGTCCTACCTTTGCATTAGTAAAACCAAAGCCGGGCGCATCAGCTGGATAATTTGCGGGACGCAATATTGCCGGATCGTTATTCAACACATCCGCAAATTCTTCTCTAAACCAAATGTGGTTGCCGCTGGTCATGATATCTACCCCAGCTTCTCTGACTTCTTCAACAGTTTTCTCGGTCGCTCCCTTACCGTGAGCTAAATTTTCAATATTAGCTACCACCAGATCTATTTTTTCTTCTCGAGTAAGATCCGGGAGTATCTGTTTTACGGCTGACCTTCCTGGTTTAGCAACAATATCCCCAATGAATAAGATTCTCATGTATCTTGTATTTTGTATTAAGCATTTAGTATGGATTCTCGAAAAATTTTATTTATACAAGATACTTGATACTAGATACTTAATACTGTTTATTTAGCTATTGCTTCAGCTCTAGTCTCACGCAGTACTGTTACTTTTACTTGTCCTGGATAGGTAACACCCTTTTCGACTTTATCTGCGATATCATGAGCCAGCTTGGTAGCACTGGCATCATCAATTTGTTCTGGTATTACAATTACCCGCACTTCCCGCCCAGCGCTAATAGCAAAAGATTTTTCAACTCCAGTAAAAGAAGTAGCAATATTTTCAATATCCTTAAGCCGGCGTACATAACCCTCGACTGACTCGTGACGAGCCCCAGGTCTACTACCAGAAATTGCGTCAGCGATCCAAACAATTACTGATTCGACGCTTGAAAAAGGCTTATCTTCGTGATGTTCTTCAACTGCAGCAATTACCTTAGGATCAAAATTAAATTTTTTGAGAAAATCTGCACCTACTTGAACATGAGTACCTTCTTGCTCTGGAGTAAAAATTTTGCCGATATCATGAAACAAACACCCCAAGCGAACAATATTTACATCGGCACCAATCTCGCGTGCTATTGCCATACCGATTTTCGTCTCTTCTAGGGTATGGAGCCAGAGGTTTTGCCCATAGGAAAAGCGCCATTTAAATCTACCAAGGGCATCGACAATCTCAAGCGGTAGATTGTGAATTCCTACCTCCCGGGTTAATTTTTCCCCTTCCTCTCTCCGGATTTTCTCAAAATCTTTTTGTACCCGCGAAACTATCTCCTCAATCCTTGTTGGCTGAATACGTCCATCAGCTATCAATCTCTCCAAAGCTACTTTTGCTACTTCACGACGCTCTCCGTCAAAAGAAGAGAGACGGATAAGTCCTGGTTCGTCAAGATCAACATCCACCCCAGTAGCAGCTTCAAAGGCTTTAATGTTGCGGCCCTCTTTACCGATAATTCGACCTTTCATGTCCTCATCGGGCAACTTTATAGTTGTAGTGGTATACTCAGCTACATAATCAGTAGCTGCATAACGCATTGCATCTACTAAAACTTGCTTAGCTTTTTCATCTGATTCTTTTTTAATTTGCTCCTCTGCTTCTCTAATCCTCTTTGCCACTTCTTCTTTTAAGTGGGTCTCAGTTGCTTCTATAATCAGTTTTTTAGCTTCATCACGGGTGATACCGGCTACTTTCTCCAGCTTTGTTACCAATTCATTTCTGGTTTTTTCGACTTCTTTTTCCTTTTCCGCCAAGGAAGTTTCTTTTTTCCCTACATCAGCTAGTACCCTCGCAAAGTTTTCTTCCTTAGCTGCTAGTTTTGCTTCTAGGGAAAGGGTTTCGGTGCGGATTTTCCTGGCTTCCTCTTCAGCTTCTTTTTTTATTCGAAATGCTTCGTCTTTTGCCTCGAGAACAATTTCTCGCGCATTGGTATCAGGCTCTTTGGCTTTTGTTGGGGCTTCTTTTTCTGTTTTTGTCTTCTTTTTAAGATAACTTTGGTATGTGAGGGCTAGTATTACTCCCACTACTAAAGATGCAGCGGCGATTAATGCTGAATTCATAACTGTTTTCGATCCTTTCTAAAAGCATATTAATACTACTCTAGAGGCAGGAAATTAATAAGAATTCGGCAGGTCTTGGAAATTAGACTGATAGATCAGTCTAATTTTATATAAAGCAATCTTATTTTACCTCTTATCCACTAGTGTGTCAACGGCCTTCTTAGCAACTTCCCAACTAAAACCTCGACGAACCAAAAATTGGCCTAATTTTATTCTGTAAGCCTTGTCATCTAATTTTTTGTAGGAGGCGATTTTCTTAGCCGCTGCGGCCATTGCTTGCTGTGTCTGATCTTCTTTATTGAAATCAACTAGCTCATCGATAGTTTCCCTACCTACTCCTTTTGAGGCTAATTCGCTCTTTAATAGGTTTTTTCCGCGTGGTTTAAATCTTGTCCTTTGCTCCACCCACCAACTTGCAAAAGCGCGGTCATCTACTTGTCCCAGCTTTTTCAGCCGTCTGATGACTTCTGTCACGGAAATCTCATATTGATTTTTCTCTGGTTCGCTTTTGACCTCTTTTAGTTTACCTTTTCTTAATAGGTGATCTCGAAGCTCTTTCTCGCTTCTCGGTCTGTAGGATAAAAATCTAAAGGCTTTATTTAAAAGCCTCTCCACTTGGTCCGCCCTAATTAAATCTTGTTTTTGCTTTTCTGTTACCTTTCGCTCAACCTCAAGTTTTTTTTCAAACCGCAACCCAGCCGAAATCCCAAAAGCAAATTTTTGATCAATAAAAACGTTAACCCGTTTTTGGTCTTTTTTTTGTGGCACTATATCTGTAATTTTTCCCATCGAAGCAATTATACCAATCTATAGCGGTGGCAGACAATTAGCTTGATTTTTAGGCTCATTTTTGGTATAAATCTATCAAACAAGTGGCCGTTATCTAGAAGGGAGACTTATGCGTCCAGGTGAGTTCATTAAGCTCATAATCGGCTTGTTGAGGGGGGGGGGAACAGTTTGTCGTGTTGAAAAGGCACTGCGACTTTCTAGCCACAATCAACACGGTCTGCACCGCGATCAACCGTAAGATGGTCGACACAGCCGTCGAAGGCATCGCGATAACGGGAGAGCAAGCCCGTCTATTTCTCGATCAAAGGAGCCAGATCGAAGTCTTGTTATCTGATCTACTTAGGATCTCTGAGTGCGAAGTCTACCTTATCCGCTCTGCTCGTGGGGAGTTCAAACTGATTTCTCTTCCATGGCATACAGACTCAGTAGGCTTCGACAAAAAGCTCACCGCCGATACTATTGGAGGCCAAAACTGGGAAAGAATGGGAAGGATCTTTGTGGGTCGTGCGGCTCTTACTTCTGCCTAGCCGCGCGGCTCACCTCCACTCTAGATTTAGGAAGCTTTTTTAGCGTTTTCTTTAACTTTCTTCTCTACTTCAGAAGCGATTTTTTGATGTTCTGCAAGGTATGCTTTGGCTGCTTCACGCCCTTGAGCTATGTTCTGACCGTTGTAGGAAAACCAACCACCGCTTTTTCCGATTATCCCAGTATCGATAGCTGCGTCGAGAATCGAACCTTCCTTGGATATACCACGATCGAACATAATGTCAAATTCTGCTTGTCGAAATGGCGGTGCCACTTTGTTTTTCACTACTTTTGCCCTCACCCTATTGCCTAATGCTTCTCCCTCATCAGTAATACTTTCTATTCGACGTATATCTATGCGGACTGAGGAGTAAAACTTTAGCGCCCGACCTCCTGGGGTAGTCTCGGGATTACCAAACATCACTCCTATTTTTTCCCGCAATTGGTTTATAAAGATTGTTAAGGTTTTTGATTTGGCGATTGCGCTAGCTAACTTCCTCATTGCCTGACTCATCAATCTCGCCTGAATACCAACAAAAGCATCTCCCATTTCTCCTTCCACCTCTGCCCTCGGTACAAGTGCTGCGACAGAATCGATCACAACTATATCTACTCCACCACTACGGACTAATGTCTCAACAATTTCCAATGCTTGTTCACCAGTATCTGGTTGGGATACCAGCAGATCCTGGATATTTACTCCAATTGTTTCTGCCCTTGTGGGATCAAGAGCGTGTTCTGCGTCTACAAATGCGGCTGTACCGCCTTTTTTCTGAGCTTCTGCAATGACATGAAGTGCTAGTGTTGTCTTACCACCACCCTCTGGTCCAAAAATTTCAACTATTCGGCCGCGTGGCAAACCTCCAACACCAAGTGCAAGATCTAAACCCAAAGAACCAGTAGGAATGGTATCCACAGAAAGTCTTGCACCAGCTTCTCCTAGCCTCATAATCGCCCCTTTTCCAAACTGCTTCTCTATCTCATTCATCGCCGCACGGATAGAATCTAGCTTTCTATCGTCGCTCATAATTTGCCTCCTTTGGGGGACAGAAAATAATTGCACAGTTAAAGTAGCATAACTATAGGGGAAAGACAAGCGGCAATTTACGGAAAATCCTAAGCGCTAAATCCGAAATTCAAAAACAAATTCCAATTATTAAATCTCAAATTCCAAACATTTTTGCGGTTTAACTACAAACGTCCAAGCGATATTTAGAGAACAAAATACTATTGAACAAATAAGTTCCATAATGTGCAAAGCTCTCGCAAAATTGCGGCGAAGTAGTTAACCTACGAGACTGTACCCGATGCTGAGATAAAACCCTTAGCGAACCTTCACTACATAGGTTCCCGCAATCTTATCATGCCAACCTTGTTTCTTCTCGTCAAAGGCAACCCATAGATACCCGAGACAAAAGACGATCGCAGAAATCCATTTACCAATAATTTCTCGCAACGCTGCTTTACCGAAGCTAATTTTTTGACCATTGGTACCTACCACACGCAAGCCTAAAACCATCTTACCAAGAGTTGCACCGTAGGTCCCAGTCAAACCGACGAAATAAGCTATGTCGATTGCCCAGAGGAGAAGTTGCATCGTTCCAAAGATACCAGCTAAAAAACTAGTTGTTACCACCGAAGGTTCTTCCGGCGCGGTCACCATTGCGGTCCCAAACAATCCACCAAATATGGCCATAATGATGAAGCCAATAATACCCAGTATAAATCCATCGATTATTGCTGCCAGCAGACGAATCCAAAAACCAGCATATTCGCCAGTAACTTTAGTCTGTGCGACTGGAGACTGAGGTGTAGTTGCGATAGGATCCACTGTTTGTTTACCTACACCTGCGGGAGTTGGAACCTGTGGTTCTGTTGATTCTGGTGATTTTGTGGTACCTGCTAATGGATCGGCTGCTTCAACACCTTGAGCAGGC
>DASVHF010000015.1:0-21530 GCA_036382695.1 Candidatus Nanoarchaeia archaeon
TACGGATAAAAAAGAAAATCTAATGAGTATATTAGAAGCATTTGGGGAATCAGGCGAAACGATTGTCTTTCCAACCCATCCGCGTACCAAAAAAGCCATTGGCGATTCGCGTAGTTCGTTAGAACGCAGAGCGCGAAGCGATCTATTAGCGATTAGCAAATGGTCAAATATCAAGTTAATCGACCCAGTTGGTTATTTAGATAGTTTGATGCTGCAAAAAAATGCCAAGAAGGTACTTACAGATTCTGGTGGGGTACAGAAGGAGGCTTACATGCTAAATGTGCCGTGTATTACTTTAAGGAGAGAAACAGAGTGGATTGAGACGGTTAAGGATGGTTGGAATAAACTCGTAGGCGCAGATAAAGAACAGATCATAAGAGCTATAAAATATTTTTTGCCGAAAAGACCTCAACACAATTATTTTGGTTCTGGGGACGCCTCTGATAAGATAATTAAAATTTTGAAAAATTTCGAAAGAAGTAATTAAGCTCGTTTTTTCTCTTGATGGTTGTTAGGCATTATGGTTTCAAGAGGTGATAAAAAAATTTTGATAATTTCAGCGCTGGATGTTTGGTCTATTGGTAAGAATGTAGGGGCCCAGAGCCTTTGGAGAACCCTTGAAGGTTATGTGAACGTTGGGTGGGGTGTGATATTTATAACGGGTAGTAAGGGCGCTCAAGGTAAGCCTGTAAATAACGAAGAATTCCCGTTCAAACAATTAAAGATAGTCAGATTTGATTGTAAGCTATTGAAAAAGCTATCTAACCTTAGAAAAATTGGCTTTTTCGCCACTAGTCTTTGGTGGTTTTACTTCCAACTACAGTCAATTTTCAAAGGAATACTAATTGCCAGGAAAGAAAAAATTGATGTTTTTTATGGGTATGAGGTTGATGGAGTTATAGCCGCGAAGGTTCTCAGCATAATATTTAAAAAGCCTGTGGTTTCAAGGTTTCAGGGCACTCTTCTTTCAAGGTACTTGAGTAGCGATGAGAGATTGTGGAAGCTAAAGTTTTGGTGGCATGTTCTTGCTCTAAAGACGAAAACGGATTTACTGATTATGGCTAATGATGGTACAAGGGGTGATTTAGTGTTGAAAAAGCTGGGTGCAGGTATGTCTAAAGTAAAATTTTGGGTCAACGGGGTCGATAAAGATCTCTTTAACGGGAGACCTGATAATTTTCAATTAAGGAAAAAACTAAAATTTTCATCCAAAGACAAAATTTTGCTAAGCGTTAGCCGGTTAGAGAGATGGAAGCGTGTTGATCGTACCATTAGGGCGCTACCCCATATTTTAGAAAAAATACCGAGTGTTAAATTTGTAGTTATCGGAGAAGGGAGCGATAGAAAATATCTCGAAGAGACAGCTAAAAAATTCGGGGTAGAAAAAGACGTAATTTTTCTGGGGGGGATTCCGCACAACAAGTTGGGTGATTATTATAATGTTGCCGATATTTTTGTTTCAATGTACGATATATCAAACGTAGGCAACCCTCTTTTAGAAGCAATGAGTAGTGGAAAGTGTGTGGTTGCTTTAGACGTTGGTGATACAAATAAATTTATCCTTACTGAGGAGAACGGTGTTTTAGTCAAAAAACCCTCACCAGAGGAACTAACAGGTGTGCTAACGAAACTGTTTAATGATGAGGACAAACGAAGAAGGTTGGGTTACAACGCTAAGAGATTTGCCGACAAACATATTTGGTCTTGGCAGCAAAGATTAGAATCAGAGGTAAATGAGGTGCAAAATCTGTTAGTTTAAACCTCTTTAGTTTTTATGAAGCGTAAAATGGCTTTAAGCGAGCGAGTTTTATATTTTCTGTTCCTTTTGTTGATACCTGCTAGCATCATTCGGGTTAATGCTTCTCTGCCTGGTTATGAATCCTTCTTCTTGTTCAGGATTCTACTGTTTTTGATATTAGCTCTTCTATTTCTTACTTTTTTGTTCAAAAGAAAATATATTCTTGAGAGACTAACCAACCTGAAGAAAGAAAAATTCGTCGTAGGGTTTTTTATCGCCTGGCTTTTAGCAAGTGCGGTGAGTTATTTTTGGATAATTGATTTTGAAAAATACTTCAGATATAACGTCCTGCTGGTTACAAATATATTTTTTGGTTTTACTCTTATTTTTTTCCTCCAAGACAGAGAAACCTTACACAGAATTTGGAAGCTTCTTTTGATTACATTTGGAGCGGCGCTATTTATCGCTTTGCTAGAGATTTTCTTTGGTTTTAGGCTGCCAGGCTCCGGTCTTTTGGGTGAGCAAAAGAGGCTTCAGCTATTTGTCTCTTCCTTCTTTCACCATCCAAATGATTTTGCAAGTTACATCTCACTGTCTCTGCCTTTTCTAACACTTATGCCGCTTAATAAAACTTACGAGAAATATAAATGGTGGATTTTTATATCCGTATTATTAGCTGCTTTTATTTTGACTTTTACAGGCTCAAGAATAAACTACGTCGCTACGATTATTGGTTTATTGCTAGCTGCGTGGATATTAAAAAAGGAGGCAGTGAAACAAATTCTTGCCTACCTGGCGATATTAGTCGTCGCGTTTTTTTCATTAATTCCTGCGTCGGGTCCAGAAATAGCTGTTAAGACCTTGAAAATCTTTGACCAGGCCTTAAATAAAAAAGCATATTTCAGTCTAACCGAGGGAGCAGAGCTAGGGAGTGTTATGAAAGAATTAGTTGGCAACTCTGGTTCTGCTGCTGTAAGAAAAAATTTAATGATAAATAGTTACCAGATAGTTAAAGAAAAGCCTGGTTCGTTTTTTATTGGCCTTGGCGCCGGGCAGGTTGAAAAGTATATGGAACAATTTGGAAATACAAAAGATGTAGCCAATCTCCACAATTGGTGGCTAGAAGTCTTGGTTGACCATGGGATTTTTATTGGATTTGGGTATATGATTTTATTTTTGTGGTTGCTTCGCGAAATTTACAAAAAAGCACTTAAAACCAAAGATAATTTTTTGAAGTATATAAACTACTCTTTAGTAGTTATCTTAATTGTGTTTGTTCTGACATCAATAAGCCCTAGTTCATCTGTAGGCTATGCGCCACTTTGGTTAACTCTTGGACTCGCTCTTGCTGCAAAAAATGCCGGATAAATATATAGGATTCTCCATAACTAAATTATCTCACTTGGATCAATAATTTAGGTACTCTCGAATCCTGCGTCCTTCGGGCTGAAATAATCTTGCGTAATAGCGGACTAAACTCTGACGAGTTATAATAAGCAGTTATGAAATTGTTAGTTTTGTCTCACATGTTTCCTAACAGGCATGCCCCTTTTTTTGGGGTTTTTGTTTGCGAACAATTGAAAGCTTTGGATCGATTAGGAGTAAGTGCCAGGGTAATTTCACCCGTCCCTTTTTCTCCACGGATATTGTGGTTTAATAAAAAATGGAAAAACTATGGGGATATCCCTTTGGAAGAAGATATTGATGGAATAAAAGTTTCTCGTCCTCGTTATTTAGCTTTTCCCAAGAGAATAATGTTCGAAAAATCTGGCTGGTTTTACTACTTAGGTATTAGAAAGTTTCTAAGGGAGATACTTAAAGATCTGCAAATTAATTTAATTCACAGCCACTCAGCTTTGCCTGATGGGCAGGCGGCTCTGTATATAAAAAAGAGGTTGAATATCCCTTACGTACTCACAATACATGGTGACGATCTGCAAAATACGATTTATCAAGGACGGTCAAGAAAAGGAGCAATTGAGAAAGTAATAAAAGAGTCCGCAATAACAATCGTTGTAAGTAATAAACTTAATAAAATAGTTGAGGAACACTTTCCTGAAGTTCCAGGAAATAAGGTCGTTGTAATCGGTAACGGTATTGATCAAAATGTTTTTAAGTCCCTACCAAAAAGATTTCCAAGGAAAAGAGAGTTTATGATTCTATCTGTTGGACACTTGATAAAAATTAAAGGCCACGATATTTTCCTGCAAGTTTTAGCTAAGTTGGTAAAAAAATATACAATTAAATACAATATTGTCGGTGGTGGAGCCGAGAGGTCCAACCTTGAAAAAATCGTCAAGGATAAGAATTTGGGTAGAATAGTAAATTTTTTCGGCCCGCAACCGCATGAAGAAATACCAAAATTTATGAAAGAGGCAGATTTATTTGTCCTTCCAAGTTGGAAAGAAGGTTTTGGAATAGTCTACCTTGAAGCGATGGCGTCTGGTTTACCGGTGATTGGCTGTAAGGGCCAGGGGGTGGAGGATTTTGTAAAAGATGGAGAGGCGGGTTTTTTAGTTAAACCAAAAGACAGTAACGATTTGTATACAGCTTGCGCGAAAATTTTGTCTAACCAGAAGTTATATGAGCAGATGAGTAAAAAAGCAATAAAAATCGCTTCAAATTATACTTGGCAAAAAAATGCTGAGAGGACATTACAGGTTTATAAACAGGTTTCGGGTAAGAAAATAATAGCAAGATGAAAAAAATCTGTATTATTACTACAGTTCATCCTCCTTTGGACACTCGGATTTTTTACCGTGAGGCTTGCTCTTTAGCCAAAAAATATGAAGTGGTACTTATTGCTCCGACCGAAAAAGATTTTGAGAAAGGCGGAGTCAAAATTAAGGCCCTAGGTTTAGTTGGTAATAGATTACAGAGGTTGATGAAAGGTACCACCGCTCTTAAATTCGCCCTCAGGACAGACGCAGACACCTACCATTTTCACGATCCAGAGCTTATTCCAGTGGGTTTTATAATAAAACTTCTTACCAAAAAGCCAGTTATTTATGATATCCACGAAAATAACCCAGAATATATTCTTGATAAAGAATGGATTCCCTCATCGTCTCTGAAGAAAGCTATCTCTTTTTGTGTCGGAATAATCGAAAATTGGGCGGCAAGAATTTTGAGTGGGGTAATTGTTGTGAATGACCAGCTATTAAAAAGATTTAAGAAATTTAATAATAATACTGAATTAGTAAGGAATTTTCCAAATAAAGATTATGGAGAAGGATTTTCCGAGACCCATGTTAATAAGAGAGAAAAAATAGTTTTGTTTGTAGGCGGTATAGAGAAGGAAAGAGGTGTGATAAAGATATTAGAATTTGTTAAGAGATTTCCAAACTACGGTCTAAAGTTCTTATTTATTGGGCAGGTGAAGGGCGAGAAGCTAAAAAATGAGATCGCCACATTTATTAAAAAGAATAATATTTCTGAATTGGCTTTTGAAATAAAACCGCCGGTTCCCCACGAGGAAGTACCAAAATATCTAAATAAGGCGTTTATCGGTATTATTCCATTTCTTAAAACAAGGAATAATTATTTGGGGACTCCTTTGAAGACTTTTGAATATATGGCTTATGGGCTGCCTATTGTTGCCAGCGACTTTTTATTTCTAGGGAGAGTCATAAGGGATTCACAAAGCGGACTATTAATTAAGAACCCAGAAAATATCGGTGAATATAAAATGGCCTTTGATAAAATTCTCAGAAGCAGTAATTTATGGGAAAGGTACTCCGCGAATGGTCGAAAAGCATTCATAGAAAAATACAATTGGGAGAAAGAAGAGAAGAAACTGTTTGATTTGTACGAAAAAATTTTGGAGGGGTAATAGTGTGAGAATATTATTAATTTATCAATATTTCAGGCCAGAGGTAGGTGCTGGTATCGAGCGAGTATTTTATCCAACTAAGCATTTAGTCGGTAAAGGCCATCAAGTAACAGTTATAACCGGTATTCCCAATTACCCGACTGGGAGGATTTACCCAGGTTACAAACTTAAGTTTTTACATAAAGAGGTCTTAGAAGGTAAAATAAACTTACTTCGCACCTTTGTTTATCCGACAAAATACACTTCGACGCTGAAACGCTTACTGAATTACTTGTCGTTCGCACTTTCTGCTTTTTTGGTTGGTCTATCTCAGAGAAACATAGACGTTATCATAGCTTCCTCACCACCATTGTCTTCCGCGGTGGTTGGTTGGCTGTTAAGCTTGATAAAGAAAAAACCCCTGATTTTTGAAGCTCAGGATGTTTGGCCAGGAGCCGCAGTTGAATTGGGGGTGCTAAGAAATAAACTAGTTATAAAAATTGCAAGATTTATCGAAAAGGAAGTTTATAAACGGTCCGAATTTGTAGTGGCACCGACAGAGGAAACGGCACAGCTGTTACTAAAGGATAATCGATTTTTGGATAAAGAGAAAGTGGTGTCTGTTTTAAACAGTGTGGATCTAAAATTATTTGATGCTCAAAAAATTGATAAACCATTGGTTAAGAAATATAAGTTGGAAGGAAAGTTTGTTGTTTTGTATTCAGGTACATTAGGCTTGCAACAAGGAGTTGATACTTTAGTTGAGTGCGCGAAGAAATTAAAGAGGCATAAAGATATAATGTTTCTGATAGTTGGTGAGGGTGTTGATAAAGATTATATTAAAAAATCAAAAGAAAAATACAAATTAAACAATATGATTTTGGTTGATCCTGTGGAATATGGGTGTATTCCTTCCTTTGTTTATGCTTGTGACGCTGGTTTGGCGTTGCTGAAGAAAAATAGATACCAAGATGCTGCGTTCGCTTGTAAAGTTTTTGATTATTTCGCTGGTAGAAAGCCAGCGATAGTAAGTGGTGGAGAAGCTATGCGTAAAATTGTTGAGGGTAGTAAAGCCGGTTTTTGGGTAGAGGCTGAAGACGCCCAGTTATTATCAGAAAAAATCTTGGAGGCTTCAAAAATGCCAAAAGAAATTTTATTAAAGCTGGGAAAGCAGGGCAGAAAGCTGGTTGAAAGAAAATATAACAGGGAAGTACAAGTTCGGGGGTGGGATAAGATTTTAGAACCAATTAATAAAGGGAAATCTTGATTGATCAGTAATTTATGAAAAATAACAGGTTGCACTTAATGTTTTCATTCAAAACAGAGGGTTTTTCATGAAGGTAGCAATTGACACCCGTTTTTTAGGATCAGAAGGATCAGGTGTCGGGAAATATACCCAAAAACTGGTCGAAAATTTGTTGGATTTGGATCCAATCAATGAGTATTTTATTATTCTGAGGAAGAGCAATTGGCATCTTTTCGATCCTAAGAAAGCGAATTTTCAGAAAGTTCTAGCTGATGCTCCTTGGTATGGTCTAAAGGAGCAGTTTTTGTTGCCGGCGATTCTTGCAAAAATAAAACCGGATCTAGTTCACTTTCCACATTTCAATATTCCACTGATCTATCCTGGTAAATTCGTCGTGACGATTCACGATATTATTACAAGCGAGTTTAAAGGGGCAGCTTCGACCACTAAGGTATTACCGATTTATCTCCTCAAGCATTTTGGGTATGAACTTACAATTGCCCAAGCTCTAAAGAGGGCTGAGAAGATAATCGTGCCGTCCAACTTCATCAAGAAGAAACTATGTAAAAACTTCCACTTACCTTCGAACCGAATTGTAGCAACCTATGAGGCTGCTGATGAGTGTTTTATGCAAGCTGGGAAGAAGGATTTTCCTTCTGGAAGAATAAACCAGGTGTTGGCTACGTATGGAGTTCACAAACCGTTTATTCTGTATGTGGGGGCGGCTCATCCACATAAAAATTTAGATGTTCTACTTTCTGCTCTGAAATTTCTTTCAAAAAACTTGAGCCTTGTTTACTCATCTCCAAGAAGTGCTTTTGTTGACCGATTGGTTGATAAAGCAAAAAAGCTTGAGGTTGAGGATCGATTAGTGGTGTCTGGTTTTGTGCCAAACGAAGATCTGGCCGTTTTGTATAAGCAGGCTGAATGCTTGGTGTTTCCCTCGCTTTCAGAGGGATTTGGTTTACCCGGTTTGGAAGCTATGGCAGCCGGTTGTCCGGTGGTTTGTTCGAACATTCCGGTATTTAGAGAGGTCTATGGTGAGGCAGCAGTCTATTTCGATCCAAGAAAACCTGAGGATATAGCGGAAAAGATCAAGTTCATAGTTCATAATTCTGAGTTTAGGGGGAGTATGATACAAAAAGGAAAAGAGCAGGTAAAGAAATATTCTTGGCAGAGATTAGCTGAAGAAACCTTGTCTGTGTATAAATTTATTTTAAGAAACCCTAATTGATTGAAAAATCACAAATAAGATCAATACACCTTTTTGTAGAATTTCCGTCTTTGAATTTATGAAAAAGTTTAAATTGACTTTCGCGGAGGGTTTTATATTTTTTTGGTTCCTGTATAGCCTTGATGATTAGGCTTTTTAAGCCCTTCCAATTTTTGGCGATTGGTCCTGGGAAAATGGTTTCGTAATCATACAATAGCCCAGGGATCTTCCTATATTCCTCCAAATCTGGAGCGAAACCAACTATTGGTCGGTCAAAAGTTAAATACTCAAAGATGGAAGATGAATAATCGGTAATTAACACGTCTGCCATTGCGTATAAAGGCTCAACTTCTGGCAACACGGTAAAAGAAACTGTTATAACTCTATCCTGATTTTCAAAATCAGAAAATATATCGTTAACGTGCGGTCGAACTATTAAGTAAGCGTTGATTTTTTTTAAGATATTTTCCAACTCTTTGTATGAGAAATCTGGCATTCTATGCAAGTAGTGAGGTAAGCGATTACTTTTACGATACGTTGGGATGTAGAGAATCCACTTTTGTCCCCCATCCCTTAGAGATAGCTTTTCGATTGCTTCTTTCTTTAATTTCTTTTGCCCCCTAATTAGTTGGTCTGTTCTTGGGAAACCAGTAACAAATATTTTTTCAAGAGGAAATTCTAGGCAGGCGGATAATGACAAACGTTCAATCTTTGATGCAGCGATCAAAGCATTAGTCTTACCCCATCCTTTCCAAGGACCAATTCTTTTCAAAGGTGTACCATGCCAGAGATTAATTATGCGGCGTCTTTTCCCGTTGTATAATGAGTGCCAATAAAGATCGCCATAAACGTGAGAAACAACAGCTGTGTGGGCTCTAAGAAGAGTGAATATCCCCTTGATTGATCGTGGATCTATTGTTTCTAAACCAGAGAACCGCTCATTTATTGTGCTAAGGGTAAAAGCGTTTAAACCTTTTGTCTTGGGATTATTTGGCCAAGCTTTTACGACGGCCGCAACATTTCCGTTAATACCTCTCATTTCATTACCACCAAAAACAATAATTTTTTTATCCTTTGGTGTAAAAAAATCGAGAATTGCAAGAATGCGCTCGAAAAATTTCTTCATGAAGTTTGCTAGGTTAGTACTATTTCTTTGGATAGGATTGAGAGATACTTTTTAACCGCAGCGAGATCTTCTGGGAAATCTACCTCAGAACAAAACAACCCACCTGTATTAACGGGTAGGAATTTAATACCTTCTTTGTAAATTGCGTTCGCAATAGCCTTTTCAAAATAGTCCTGGTCATTGATCAGGTTTAGGTTCTTTATAAGCGGGGGCAGATCTTTTTCAATTACCAAATTTATACCAAGGGCTTCGCCTTTTGGATTTTTGACTTCTTTTGATATTGAAGAGATATAGCCACCGTTATCTAAGTTGTATTTGACTTCTTCTTCCCCACACCTTTTATTATCCACTAAAACGCAAGATGCTTTAGTAGTTTTGGCCTTATTTATTAATTCAGGAATGATTCTTTCATCAAAGACTACATCACCGTTTAACCACAAAACACTACTGTTTTTTATTTTCTTTAATGCTTTGAGTAGACTTTTCCCAGTGTTTGTTTGGACATAGGATTCGTTATAGACAAAGTTAAGTTCTGGGTGCTGTTCCATGACGAATTCTTTTTTGTAGCCTACTACTACAATTATATTATCAATTCCTACATGTTTACTTAGGTTTTCAACTTGATAGTCGAGAATAGTTTTGTTATCAGCTATACCCACTAAGGCTTTTGGTTTATTATTCCTCAGTCGCATCCCGAATCCGGCGGCTAAAATCACCACCGAAATATTTTCGTCTGGGTTAGATGTTTTTATCATAGGTGTGATTATAGCATTTCGTGTCTAAGATTACGTACTTATATAGAATCTTTCTAATGATATAAGGGTACTTGTGTAAGTGAAAAGTGTTGTGGCAGATAAAATTTTAGGCAAAAACCCTTTGTTCTTCCAAAACTCTTTCATACGTAGCAAATGTTTGACCAAGCATCCGATCGAACCTAAAGTGCTCTTCGATCCTTTTCTTAGCATTAGCACCAAGCTTCTTCGACATTGATTTATCCTCAAGTAAATGATTAATAGAATTGGCTAATCCTTGAATATTACCCGGAGGTATGAGTAAACCCGTCACTTGATTAACAACAACCTCTGGAATACCACCAACTTTAGTGGCCACAACAGGCACACCTTCTGCCATGGCTTCTAAGATAGCGAAGGACAACGCTTCATTCGTTGAAGAGAGGCAAAAAACATCTGCTATACTTAGAAGTTCCTCGATGTTATCTCTTGCACCAAGAAATAGTACTTTATTTTTCACTCCGATATCTTCTGCTAATTTTTTATATTCCTGCCTATATGCACCATCACCAACAAACACAACCTTAATATTATTACCTTTTTCCAAAATTATGGGTACTGCCTCAATAACGTGGTGGATACCCTTTATCGGATAGAGACGAGCAACACACATCACTACTCTTTCACCTTCTTTAATACCTAACGAGTACTTCAGAGATTTGTTTGGAATTCGTCCATTCCATTCATTGCTATTTACACCGTGATAGATCAACTCGATTTTGCTTTCAAGTAGTCCAGTTTGTTGTAAGTGGTTATTTATGAAGTTTGAAACAGCAATAACTTTATCAACCCCCTTATTAAACTCGGCACCAATTATAGGAAATTCTGGACCTTCTTCTGTCAGGTGAGCAGTATGAATCAGAGGAATTCCTGTTATTTTCTTAACAATGCTAGATGCTCTAAAATCCGTTAACGAGTTGCAATGGATTAAATTAATTTTATATTTTTTACAAGCATCTTCTATGACTTGTGCTATTTTCATCACGTCCTGTTTATTACCTTCTGAAGGGTCGATTTTTTTATGAATAATCCCGCTGTCTAAATGTTTTAAAATTGGACCAGTGCAAGAAACGACAACTACCTTATCTCCTTTTCGTGCTAGCGCATTACTTAGATTGCTGACGTAGCGTTCTGCACCGCCATAGTTTACGCTGTTATTAAGAACAAACAATATATTCATAATATTCATAACCATATTATAGTGAGCAGGAAAATAATGAGGTGGACAAGCGTTCCTAATGATAGCTAAATATAAAGGGTGTTTGCAACTTGACAAAAGGCAAACTATTTGTTCTAAGTCTTGTTTAGGTTCAAACAAGCTTAAAAATCATTATAAAAATCCGCGATATAGTCCTAAAAGTCGCAATTATATTTATGATTATCATATAATCCAAAAGATTTCCCCCAGTCTCCGCACTGGCGTAGTATAATCCGCTAGGATTACATCCTGCGTATTGTTTCCTGATAGGATATAATTTACTTAAGATGTTCCATAAGGTACCCCTTTTTCGAGTGCTAGTTATTATCTCTGCAGTTATTCTTTTTTTAATCTTGGTTGTCCTTCTGGTCTCTAAATTTGCTGAATCAAAGCCAATTGAAATTCGCGCCAAAGCAATTGAATCTTCGATAAACAAGGAAGAATTGCTGGTTTTGAGCAACAGTTCATCTGCAAAAGTCTTAGGGGTGAGTAATAAAGTCGAAATAACAAAGGAATTTCCTGCTAAACAAACGGAATTTGGTTTCAATGCCGCGGTAGTTAGCTGGGAGGAGAATCTGCCCGAAGGCTCGGAAGTGTATTTTGAGGTGAGTAGCTCGGAAGACAACAAAAACTGGAGCGGTTGGCAAAAGGCGGAGGAGGACCAAGAAGCGGCTGGTAAATCTCCGACCCAGGATGATAGTAAGTTTAGCCGCTTACTAGTCGTTTACGGTAAACACATCAAATATAGAGTCCGGTTAATTGTTGACCAAGGGGAAGTAGGGAGTTTAGAAAAAATTAAGAGTACCTATGTAAACTCTAAGGGGAGTTTTTGGGACAACTTTTGGGCCAAACTCTCCAAAAAAGTTTTAGCCACATCAAGTTTGTTTAAGAATGCTTTTGCCGCCACTGCAAACAAAAAAGCCACCGACCCACCGGCTATTATCAGTAGGAAAGGGTGGCGAGCAGACCCAAAGCTTATGAAATGGGGTCCTGAATATGTAAAAACTAAAAAAATAATCGTCCATCATACCGTTACTCCCCAAAACGATGCTGATCCAGCTGCTACCATCAGAGCTATTTATTACTTCCACGCAGTGCTGCGGCGTTGGGGGGATATTGGCTACAATTTTTTGATTGATAAAAACGGGAATATTTACGAAGGCAGGTTTGGGGGAGATAGTGTGGTAGGTGGCCACGCCCGTCCTTACAACTATGGGAGTGTCGGTGTCGCTGTCTTGGGTGATTATCGCTTTTCCCAGCCTAACAAACCAATTATGAACGCTCTTCAACAAATCGCTGTTTGGAAATCAGCTTCTCATGGATTTGATCCGGCTGGATCTAGCCGTTTTGGTTCGAGGGGCTTTGAAAAAACTTTTTCAAATATTACTTACCACGGAGGCCTAACCTCCACTGAGTGCGCAGGCCGCAATTTAAACAAATTTGTTCCAAAGTTGCGGGTTTTAGCTCGCCAGATGCCGCTCGAAGCATTGGTGCTTTACAAGAACGGAGCCTTACAAAGAGTCGCTTATGGTAAAAATAGATTAATTGGTGATGTGTTAAAAGGGCTGAGGGGTGCTAGCAGCGTAGCAACTGCTGAACCAAATTACATCCGAAGAATGGCCGACTTTCCCTCAGATGGATCAGGCCCAAACGATGCAAATTACCCCACAGAGTGGTACTTAAAAACTATAAAACAAAATTTTACTTGGCAATACAGTAGTGGAGCATCTTCGGTGAAGGTGGCAGTAATAGATACCGGCGTAGCTTATGAGAATTATTTGGATAAATCTGGCAAATATTCAAAGCTTCTAGATTTTGCTGAAACAAATTTCGATACAACAAACGCCTACGATTTTGTTAACAAAGATACTCACGCGAATGATGATAATGGCCACGGAACAGCTGTGACCGATATTATTGCTGCTTCAACCAACAACACTCTCGCCAATGCTGCTATTGCACCAAGAGTAACTATCTTGCCGATTAAAGCCCTCAACAAAGTCGGTTTCGGAACTGATTCCGATTTGGCCAGCGCAATTGATTGGGCGGTTAGCAAAGGGGCAAAAATTATTAACCTTTCACTAGGCGGGCCTGATTATTCCACCGTTCTCGCGCGATATACAGCTAGAGCATATTCAAAGGGGTTGGTCATTGTGGCTTCTGCGGGTAACAGTGGTACATCCCGAGCCTTCTACCCAGCAGCTTCAAAATACGTCTTAGGTGTTGGGGCGACCCGCTTTAATAATACCCGCGCTTACTATTCTAGTTATGGAAGTTGGCTCGATCTTTTTGCACCAGGGGGAGACCTTAGAGCTGACCAAAATAAAGACGGCAAAGTAGACGGTCTTTATCTGCCGACGATCTCGGCTAAAAGCAATAACTACACCAAGTTTAAGTACTCATATCTTTCTGGTACTTCATTTTCGGCTCCCCAAGTATCTGCTTTGGCTTCTTTGATAGCCTCCAGAGGTGTTAGCAGAAACGATGTTATCGAAAGGCTTATTTTCCACACTACTAAAGATCTGGGCGGCAGAGGAGTTGATGCAGTTTATAGATACGGGTTGGTTCAAACGCCGCTTGCCGTCTTCTACGCTAATCCAGATACTCTACATACAAACGGAACTTTGGTTAAAGCATCAGGTTATAAAACGGTTTATTTGTTGGACCAAGGAAAGAAACGGCCAATTTCTAGCTCAGTTTTTTCTAACACCCCTGTGTACAAAACCAAAAACATTGTCCCTATTTCCCGGTATGAACTTTCCCTTTTCCCAGTTGGTAGTCGGGTTGTTTATCCAGATGGGTCTTTAATTAAAGGATCAACGGGTCCGATTTATGTAATTTCTAATGGCGAAAAGAAAGCTTTTGCTAGCACCTCAATTTTTAGCCAAATGGGCTATAGAACAGCTAATATCATAACAGTATCAGATTCCGTTCTATCGTGGTATCCAATCGGGGTTGCCATAACTAGTGTTCTCAGTACCCACCCGGACGGTTCCCTGGTGAAAGCTGCGGGGGCAATTTATTACATAGAAGGCGGCAAGAGAAGAGCCGTTTCCGCGGCAGTTTTTCCTACTCGGTTTAACACCAATCAGGTTATTTCTATAACTACTGGTGAGGCGAGTAGATATTCCGTAGGCGAGCCTTTGACTTTTCCAGATGGCACCTTATTGAAAAACGAAATAGGAAAAATTTGGCTAGTTTCTACTCCAACGGGAAGTACAACTCAAGTAAAAAGAACCTTCCGTTGGTGGACAAGCCTTACTGGTAATGGTTATAAATCAACGAACATTATCACTACTTCCGATGAATTATTAGCCAAATACCCAGTGGGTAATAAGATCTACTAGATCAAGGTTTAATTGGCCATCTCCTCTTTATTTTGGGTATAATAACATTCTATGAAAGTCGCTTTGTCCCATGATTACTTCGTGCAGTATGGTGGGGGAGAAAAGGTGATCGAAGCTCTACACGAAATTTGGCCGGATTCCTCAATTTACACCTCAATTTTTGACAAGAGTCTGACTAGATTTTTGACGATTAGGCCCGCAAATATTAAGACCAATCTTATCTCGCAACTCCCCTTTCCAGAAAAATTATACAAACATTATGTCCCCCTCTATCCTGTTGCATTCAAAACTACAAATATCGGTGATGTTGATATTTTGATTTCATCCTCGACTTTCGCTGCCAAGTTTATCAATAAGAAGGATGCAATCCATATTTGTTACCTGCATACAGCGCCAAGATTTTTGTGGGGTTACGAAACTGAGCTGGCCGAGCCTGAGGTCATAAAACTTGATAGGCTACTGAGGCCTGTCTATAAAATGGTTCTACCATCGATAAAAACTATTCTACGAAAAATGGATTATGCAGCGGCCCAGAAAGTAGATTTTTTTCTCGCTAATTCAGAAGAAGTGAAAAAAAGAATTGAAAAGCATTACAGGCGTGATTCGTTCGTTATTTACCCACCAGTTGATATTGATCGCTTCGCGAAAGTGTCAAGTATCAAGTATCAAGTATCAAAGAAACCAGGCTTTTTTCTGGTTGTTTCGAGATTGGGTGGTTATAAAAAGGTTGACATCGCGGTTGAGGCTTTCAATAAGCTGGGATTGCCGTTGAAAGTCGTGGGAGATGGCCCGCAATTTGCATATTTAAAGAAAATTGCTAATAGCAACATAGAACTGCTTGGAAGAAAAAGTGATGAAGAGATTGTTGATTTACTTCTTGGTAGTAAAGCTTTAATTTTTCCAACCTATGAAGATTTTGGTATTGTGCCGGTGGAAGCAATGGCAGCTGGGAAGCCAGTGATTGCTTTTCGAGGTGGTGGTGCTTTGGAAACGATCAAGGAGGGAGTGACAGGTGAGTTTTTTGATGAACAAACCCCTGATGCTATAATAGGCGTGGTTAAAAAATTCAACCCAGATAAATATAATCCAGAGGCTTGCCGCGCGCAGGCCAAAAAATTTTCTAAGGAAGAATTTAAACGTAAGATTAAATTTTTCGTGGAGGAGGTATGGCAAAACCGAAAAACTACATCGTAATATTAGCCGGTGGTGGAGGTACAAGACTTTGGCCAAAATCAAGGATTAAGACACCAAAGCAATTTTTGAGACTGATAAATAATAAATCCCTTTTCCAGGCCACGGTTGATCGCGTGAGGAATAAATTTTCCCATTCACATATTTACGTAGTTGCTGCTAAAGAACTTATACCCCAGATAAAAAAAGAAGCTCCACAGCTTCCTCACGAAAATATTTTGGTCGAACCGGCTGCTAAAAACACAGCTGCTGCAGCTGGCTTAGCGGCGATTGGTATCTTCAAGAAGGATCCGGATGCGATTATCTCCACCTTAGCAGCCGACCATTACATAAAAGAAAAAAACAAATTTTTGAATATTCTTTCGGTTGCACAAAAAGCTGCTGCTAAAGGCAACTACATTGTCGCTATTGGGCTTCGGCCAACCTACGCTCACACAGGTTTTGGTTATATACATGCAAAAGACGAAGCGTTTAGAATTGATGAAACGCCTGTTTTTAAGGTAAACAGTTTTAAGGAAAAACCGGATCAAGATACAGTCCAAACCTATTTTTCTATTGGAGGATATTTTTGGAATGCCAACATTAATAGTTATAAGGTGAGGGTTTTACTTTCCGCACTCGATAAACACCATTCAGATCTTTCCAGGATTTTGAAAAAGATCGGCTTGGGAGCAAGTGAGAAAACCATCGATGAAGCCTGGCGAAGGTTGCCTTCAGAGCCAATCGACACAGTAGTCTTAGAAAAAGCAAAAAACGTTTTAATGGTGCCAGGTGATTTTTCTTGGTTCGACGTCGGCGATTGGAATACTGTTTACAACATTTTATCATCCATACCCAGCAGTAACGTGATAATTGAAAAAGGCAGGTCCAACCACATTGGCTTTGATACAAAAGGCTGCTTGTTTTATGGCGGTGGTCGTATGATAGCAACTATCGGGGTAAAAGATTTGGTCATTATTGACACTCCGGATGCCTTGCTGGTTTGTCCGAAAAATCGATCCCAAGAAGTAAAAAAGTTAGTTGAAAAACTCGCCTCCGGAAAAAAGCGAATTTATCTGTGATTAATCCACGAAGTGGTCGCAGCATCCGTGAGTACTCAAATTTTGAGTGTGACGAAAATATTTGATTACGGAGGATGATATAATTGGGTATGTGGTACTTTGCCATCAAGCGTGTTATTGATATACTTGGATCTTTGTTTGGGTTGGTCTTAACAGCTCCGCTTTTTTTAGCCGTTGCAGCTGCAATAAAGCTTGATTCTTCTGGGCCTGTTTTCGCTGATACTCCACAACGTGTTGGCAAGGGAGGACGGGTTTTCAAAATGTATAAATTTCGTTCGATGATAAAAGACGCCCACCTGCTACTAAGAAAGGATCCAAAGTTTAAAAAGTTGTATGAGCAGTATAAAAATAATGACTTTAAAGTTGGTACAGACGAGGATCCTAGGATTACTCGTATTGGTAGATTTATTAGAAAGACCTCGCTTGATGAACTGCCGCAGCTAGCAAATATTTTAAGGGGTGAGATGAGCTTGGTTGGACCTAGAGCTTTCCATGTTGATGAGCTGGCGGAGCAACAGAAGCGTTTTCCCAACTCAAAAAAAAACGTGGGGAAAGCACTTTCAGTTAAACCCGGGCTGACTGGTCCTTGGCAGGTGTCGGGGAGGAGTAGTATCGACTTTCCTGATAGAATAAAGTTGGACGCCGCGTATGCTCAAAGCAGATCTATACTGACCGATCTCATAATTTTGGTCAAGACAATCCCAGCAGTTCTCGGGGGCGAGCGAAGTTAAATTTTATGCCAATCACTCACGTAGAAATAGAAGGAGAAAAACTTGCCAAACGTAGACGTAAGCTACCTTGGCTGAAGATTTTTCTTGGGGTCTTTGTAACTTTATTTCTAATTACTTCGGCTGCTACGGTTTATTTCTACCCAAAGATTAAAGTGTTAGCCGCTGACTTAGATAAAGTATCCTCCCAAACCCAAGTGGTGAAAAAAGCTGTCGAAGAACAAAATGTAACGGGGGCAAAAGAATCTGTATTAGATTTGAGAGACGACTTAGAGAAAACCCAGAAAGATTTGTCAAAGTTAAAAATAGTAAGCTGGGTACCTATTATTAGTGGCTACTACAAAGATGCCGAACATGCCTTGAGGGTGGGGGTTTATGCCACAGAAGTGGGTGAGATAGTGGCAGATACTATCATACCCTTTGGAGATATCCTAGGTTTGAAGGGGGTAAAGAGCAATTTGAAGGCTGAAGAAAAGGTGGAGGTTTTGGTAACCAAAGTTTTTCCGACACTTTCGAAGCGTACCGAAGAACTAGAAGCCATTGTTGAAAAAATTGAGACCGAGCTCGACCAAATAAACGCGTCAAGATACTCAGAAAACCTTACGATTAAAGGTGTCAAGATTCATAAAGTTTTGGTAGATGCTCAGGAGGCAGTTGACAAGGGGCAGGAGTATTTGCCTATTGCCAAGAATGCATCAGAAACTCTTCCATCAGTTCTCGGCTACAAGAAAGAAAGGACTTACCTACTTTGGTTCCAAAATGATAAGGAACTACGGCCGACCGGTGGTTTTATTACCTCCTACGCAATTGCTAGAGTAAAAAATGGAAAATTGCTGGATATCGAAAGTGATGATATATACAATCTAGACAAAAGATTTGTCCCTTTTGAGCCGCCGCCAGAACCATTGCGGAAATACCTGTTATTAAAAATTTATCCGCTAAGAGATACCAATATCTCACCAGATTACAAAATTTCGGCCCAGAAATTTGAAAGCTTCTATGAAAGAATCCCGGATATGCCAAAGATTGATGGAATAATAGCAATTGACACCGAGCTAGTAAGGAAATTTCTAGAAATTACCGGCCCGATAACTGTGGAAAAATACAATGAAACTTTCTCAGCTGAAGACCATCCAGTTTACAAAATCCCCGACGTTGTTTATAAATTGGAGCTTTATGCCGAGCGGCTTCTGCGTGGAAAGCATGACAGAAAAGGAATCATTGGCGATTTGATGGATGAAATGCTGGAAAAACTTCTTTCTGCACCCTCAGAAAAATTCCCGTTAATATTTGAGACGTTTATCGCCTCCGCGGAAAGTAAGAATATCCTATTTTATTTTAAAGAAAAAGAAGCCCAGAGGTTAGCAGAAGATCTTAACTACGCTGGGAGAATAAAGAGTTTTGATGGTGATTATCTCCATGTAAACAACGCCAATTTCGCGGGGTTGAAAGGAAACCTTTACATAAAAGCTTTGGTCGTGCAGGATATAGTTGTGGCTGAGGATGGTACAGTTAATAAAAAAGTTACAGTTACTTTGCGAAATACTGAAAAGGCGGACGGTTGGTTAAATTCAGTTTACCAAAATTGGATGCGAATTTATGTGCCAAAAGGCTCGAAGCTACTTAAAAAGGAAGTTTTCATCGATTTTGCCCAGAAAAAGGAGTTTGACAAGATAGTCTGGGAAAGCTTTTCACGTACTATGCCGCTAAATTTTAGTGAGACCTCTTTTTCTTATCGACTGCCCTTCAAAGTAGAAAAAGGACAAATGTATAAACTGCTAATTCAGAAACAGGGGGGTAGTACCGATCCTCATATGATAATCCGAGTAAATGGCAACAAGCTTTTTGAGTTTGATTTGAAAAAAGACACCGAGCTTGAGTTCAATATTTAACTTACCCTATGGCCCGAACGTACAGTGCGGAAGGCATAATCATCAAAAGAATCAACTTTGGTGAAGCCGATCGACTTATCACCTTCCTTTCCAGATATAAGGGTAAATTTACGGCAATAGCAAAGGGAGTTCGTAAAGTTGCCTCCCGACGCGGGCCAAACTTAGAGCTTTTAAATCATGTCAAGGTCTATTTTGCAGTTGGCAAAAATCTTGATGTAGTCACCGAGGTTCAGACTTTGACAACATTTAGAAAGATTAAGGATGATTTATTTAAGATAGGATTTAGTTTTCACCTGACCGAAATGGTAGATGAATTTTTAGCAGAAGGACAGGGTGGGAGGCAAATCTTTAATTTATTGCTGAAAACTTTAAACCTGTTGCAGGAAGAAGAAAACCCTGAGAAAGTTAAAGTCATTTTACATGCTTTTGACCTTAAGTTTTTGGAAAATGTAGGCTATAAACCACAGCTTCTTTCCTGTGCTAAATGTAGTGCGAAACTGGGTAGCGAGCAAAACTTCTTCTCAGCCGAATTTGGGGGAATAATCGGCCAAAATTGTAGGGAAAATTCTCTATTTTCTACGCCAATTTCTCAAGACGCCATTAAAGTGTTACGGTTTTTACAAAGTAAGGGTTGGCAGGATATTAAAAGGTTGTTGGTTGATGCTTCATTGAATAGTGAGGTAGAAAGTCTATCGCGATTTTATATTGAATATCTGATGGAAAAAGAGCTAAAGAGTGCAAAATTTATTGATCAGATAAGGAATTGAAGGGACGTCAGCTTGGTTTTGCCAACGTCTCTGGGTTACGAGATTTTTGGGAAATCTCGTCTGTGCCGAGTTCAGATCTCCTTTCCGGCGATGTTTTAATCTAAAGGAGGAGGAAGGAGAGCCGGGGTTTGTACAGCTCAAGGCTTCGCACCGCCTAATCCCCTCCCTTTGGGTCTCATCGACTCTCCTTCTCCTCGCCAAAAATTATAACCTGGGAAATTACAAACACAACAAACATTGGAAAGGTTGTTTGTAGGCTTTAGATTCGTTAGAATGCATCTTGAAATAGTAAGAATGCGAGATATACTGTATTGAAGTTATGGCAGACCTGATGGAAAAAATTGTTTCACTTGCCAAGCGGCGTGGATTCGTCTTTCCGGGAAGTGAAATTTATAGCGGTCTTGGTGGAGTTTATGATTTTGGGCCGCTTGGTGTGGAGCTTGCAAATAATATAAAGTCTGCTTGGTGGAAAAACATTGTCCAGGAAAGGGATAATGTGGTGGGTCTTGATAGCGCAATTTTGATGAACAGGCAAGTTTGGCACACGTCCGGTCACGTGGAAAGCTTTGCCGATCCTTTGGTTGAGTGTAAAAACTGCCATTCTCGTTTCAGGGAAGATACTCTGCCAAAATCAAGAAATTGCCCTACCTGTGGGAAAAATAATTGGACGCCGCCTCGGATGTTCAATCTAATGTTCAAAACTCATATTGGTCCGACGGAGGAAGAAGCGGATGAAACCTTCTTGCGGCCGGAGACAGCTCAGGGGATTTTTGTTAATTTCGGTAACGTGATAGACACAATGCGCGTCAAGCTTCCTTTTGGAATGGCTCAGATCGGTAAAGGTTTTCGTAATGAGATAACGATTGGTAACTTTTTATTTCGGGTGCGCGAATTTGAAATGATGGAGCTGGAATATTTTACCTACCCAAAACAAGCAGAGAAAGACTTTGAATATTGGAAAAAAGAAAGAATGGATTGGTTTGTTGGGTTGGGAATTGATAAAAAGAATCTAAGATTTAGAGAGCACGAGGATGACGAGCGGGCCCATTATGCTGTAAAAAGTGTTGATATCGAATATAACTGGCCCTTTGGTGGCTGGTTGGAACTAGAAGGAATTGCGAACCGGACGGATTACGACCTGAAACAACACGCTAAAGAAAGCGGCAAAGATTTGTCTTATTTCGATGAAGAGACAAAAGAAAAAATTGTTCCTTACGTAATTGAACCATCATTGGGAATTGGCCGAGCAATGCTGGCTTTTTTGATCGATGCTTATGAAGAGAGTGATGCGCCAACGGCCGGATCCCCCTCCGCCAAGGCTTCGGGGGACAAGAGGGGTGAAACAGAGAAAAGGGTTGTTCTCAAATTAGACCCAAGACTTGCTCCAGTTAAAGTTGCCGTACTCCCGCTGGTTAAAGACG
>DASVHF010000016.1:0-19952 GCA_036382695.1 Candidatus Nanoarchaeia archaeon
AACTGTCAATTTGTAGAAAAGCGTTGGAACTTTGCTCGTATTTTTCAACCGGAATGCTTGCATTGAGCTTTAAGAAGGCAGGCTCGTTCAGCAGTCTGTTAACAAGGCTTCTATTTTCTGGTTTCGATTTATCTAAATAGCCATAAACTCTGTCAAAAACATCTTCGGCAGAATCATCCCAAAGCCTCACCGAATAGTATTTATTTTCATCCCTGAAGCCGTAATTGTAATAGTTAGTTGATTCTACATTTACGTATAGGGTAAAGGACTTACCGACATAATCAGCGGTAAGAGTCGCCAATTGCTTCACGTTGGGACTATTTTGCTTCATAAGGTCTTTTTGTGAAATTGTGCTCGTTGAACTTTCTTGTTGGGCAGTTTGGGTGTCTGGACTATTTTGTGTGGGTTGGCTTGACTCTGAACTTAAACCTGCCAAAAGAAATATAAAAAATAACATAACTAAGGCACTAGAAGCAATTTTCCAGCCTTTACTCCAGTTGGTGTATTTCCAAAAGATCAGCGGTAACAGAATATACGGAACAAGGATTATCCCGAGAATTCCCCACCAGGTTTTGTACCATTTTCTGACTACTTCGACTTTAATTGGCTGATCGGTGCTTTTAATTTCCATTTAACTTCCAGTCCCTGTTATAGCTTTATTATAATATAAATATCCTTAAATGGGATATACCAATTTAGGATATACGATTTGAGTAATGGCTAGAGATTACTCAGATCGTTACCAAAAACTTAATGCTATTGTAGTAATAATGATCGGTCCAAGAGAAAACTTTTACAAAAGATTTCAGGCAAGGGTTAAGAAAAAGTAGTAAGAGCTACCTCTGCCGCATAAAGGCCGGGACGTCGAATTGGTCTTCGCCTTCTCCGCCTTCGACGGCTCCATCGCCTTCTTCGATCGTGGCGACTTCGGGAAGTGATTCTAGGGCTTCTTTGGTTTCAACTGCACGCACCCGGTCTTCGGCAAAACCAGTAGCAATCACAGTGATTTTCACTTGATCAACCATATCTTCATCGATCGATGCGCCAAAAATTATGTTTGCATCGGAGTCTGACGCTGAAGAAATGATCTTGGCTGCCTCATCCACCTCAAACATAGAAAGATCAGGACCGCCCGTAATATTAAACAGAATACCTTTTGCTCCTTCGATTGAGACCTCAAGCAAAGGCGAAGCAATAGCGGCTCGGGCAGAAGTAGAGGCGCGATTTTCTCCAGAACCAAATCCAATACCCATCAGGGAACTACCTGCATTTGTCATAATCGTGCGGACATCTGCAAAATCAACGTTAATTAGTCCGGGAATGACAATGATGTCAGAAATTCCCTGTACTCCTTGCCCAAGGACCGAATCTGCTACTTTGAAAGCCTCCAGAAGGCTCATCTTCTTATCAACCACATCAAGTAGCCTCTGATTTGGGATGACAATCATTGTATCTACTTTATCTTTCAGATCTTCCACACCCTCTTCAGCTACAATCCGCCTATGGGCACCTTCAAAAGCGAACGGCTTGGTCGCCACAACTACTGTAAGAGCACCGCTCTTCCTGGCGATATCAGCAATGATTGGACCCGCACCTGTCCCAGTACCACCACCCATACCGGCGGTGATGAACACCATGTCAGCTTCTTTAACCATTTCTTGAAGTTTTTCAGCACTTTCTTCAGCAGCTTTTCGACCAATATCCGGGTCTCCCCCACTTCCCAAACCTTTTGTAAGTTGCTCACCAATTTGGACTTTGGTAGGAGCCTGGGACGTAAGGAGTGCTTGGGCGTCGGTATTTACAGCCACGAAATCAACTCCTTGAATCTGTTGGAGAGAAATCATCGAGTTTAGGGCATTAACACCAGCGCCGCCAAGGCCAACAACTTTAATCTTAGCAAATCTGCTTACTTCTGGTTTTATTAACATAGAACCTGCCCTACGAGTAAGATAGAGGTTTAACTATTCAAGAGTACATTAAATAATAATTCTTGTCAATTATGTCTCTCACGGTATTAATCCCCGTATCCAACCAGTTAATTTCTTGAGGAAATCAGCTAGGTTTCTACCCCCACCCAACGATATTCTCGCCCTTGGTGCCGATATCGACATTTTTTCACCAAAGAGAAGCAGCCCGACTGAGTTTGCATAAGCAGGAGATGAAATCTCATCAATTAACCCGCCTACACCTTTAGGTGACGCTACACGCACTGGCATACGCAGGACTTCTTTACCAACGTTAGGTAAAAGAACTGTTTCGGCCCCACCACCAGTAATTACCAGTCCTGCCGGAAGTAAACCCGCAAAACCCGCTCTCTTTATCTCCATTCCTATCAAAGTGAAAATCTCTGTCAGTCTTGGTCTTATAATTCCTTCGGTTAAAGTTTTCTTTGATAAGGTACCAAGATCCTCAGTTATACCCAATCTCGAGACATCTATTTCACCAGCTTTAGGTTTTTCTTTTTCGTCTTCCTGATTTGACTCCTTACCGCTTAAAGCTAGTTTGATTTTTTCTGCTGTTTCCAAGGAACTACGCAAACCGATGGCTAGATCATTCGTAATGTTCTTACCGCCTATTGGTATAACGGCCGAATGGGCAATAGAACCATCAACAAACAGCGCGACATCAGTCGTCCCACCACCAATATCAACCAAAGCAACTCCAAGTTCCCTCTCTGTATCAGTAAGCGTCGATTCTGCGCTAGCGATACCTGAAAAAACCAATCCTTCCACATCTACCCCTACTTGTTGAATACATTTAACAAGATTTCGTAGCGAAGTAGTTGCTCCCGTAATGATATGCGTTTCAACTTCTAGCCTCACACCCGTCATACCAACAGGATCCTTAACACCCTCTTGCGAATCGACTATATAGTCACGGGGTATAACATGGATGATCTCTCGAGATGAAGGGGTAGAAATTGCCTGGGCTGCTTCCACTACTCTCCGTACATCTTCATCACTTATTTCATTTTCACCGCCAGCTACCGCCACTACACCTCTAGAATTAACGCTTGATATATGAACACCGCTGACGCTGACAAAGCAAGACGAAGCACTGACCCCAGCCATCCGCTCAGCTGCTTCCAAACCTTCGGCGATTGCACTTACAGCCTCGTCAATATCGACAACCTGACCTTTTCTTATACCTTTAGAAAGAGTAGTAGAAACTCCAATTACTGTTAATTCGCTCTCTGAGGAAGTTGCGATTACGGTAGCAATCTTTGAGGAACCTATGTCTACACCAACAATAACTTTTTCTCTAGCCACATGACCCTCTTTTCAGAAATTTTCACAAACAATCTAATTACTAAACCCACCACGTCTTACTTAGAAACAAGCACGCAACGTAATCTATTGACTATAACGAACTACTAGCTTATCAAATCTAAAATCAACGTGAGACACCGTCTTCTTTTCTATTTTAGCTTTGGTAAGGAGGGTTTGTAAAGTCCTGCTCTGAGACTCTAAATTTTTATCTTTGGAAATAATCACTACAACACCCTCGCTACTTTTAATTTGGAAATTACCCTCCGAAGTCTCTTCAAGTGAAGTAATGTTTAAAATTTTTTCATCTATCGTTTCTTTGATCCGTTCTTCAAACGTAGCCTCCCTAGATGTGTTTAAGACTGGTTTTTTCAAACTAACCACTTCTTTTAATTTTTCAAACATCCCTTGCCAAGAAACCTTATTCCATCTAACCAAACTAAACGATGTCCCGATTATTACAACCACCACAAGTAGCAACTCGATCGCTACCCGCACTCTAGCTGTTTTTTTATGAACCCTCTCCGCAACGAAAACCTTCTTGGGCTGCTTTTTGAACTTCATTATTTCTCAGTTACCAATTTTAAGGCTTGATCTACAAAGACCCTGGCTGCATAAGGGTTAACTAATTTCTTAGCTTTTTTAGCCTTTTCCTTATAAGTATCCAACCGAATTATCATTGCGTTAATAGCTGCCTGAAGCCTTTTTGGCGTTAATCGCTCTTGTGTCAGAACCAAAGCGCAACCAACATTTTGCAGTATCTGGGCATTTTTCTCCTGCTCTTTTGATCCTGCCCACGGAAGAGGGATTAGCAGAGCCGGTAAACCTAAAGCTGCGATTTCGCTCACAGTATTGGCACCACTTCTACCAACAACTAAAGAAGCGCGTGAGTACACTTGGGCCAACTCAGCACTGTTTAACCACTTCACAGCTTGATAGCGTTTTTGTAGCTTAAGTGGAAGTTGCGAAACCCTTGCAGTCAACATCTCCCAGTCACGAAACTTCTCTCCTCCCCCTGTCTGATGGATCACTTCGTACTTCCCCAATAACTGCTCAATTATTTCTAAAACTGATTCGTTGATTGAGTGTGCGCCTTGATTACCTCCAGTTATAAAGATTACCGGGCGGAATGTACGCTTCTTTTTGATATCTAATATTTCGTTTCTGATCGGAATCCCGGTGACAACGCTTTTTTCACTTGGGAAAAATTCAAGCGAGTCAGACCAAGACAAAGCAATTTTTTTGGCGAAACGGGAGATTATTCGATTTGCCAAGCCGCCTTTGACTGTCTGTTCATGGGTTATGGAAGGGATACCCAAGACCCACGCAGCCAAAACCACCGGCAGGGCAACATAACTACCAAATGAAATTACTAAATCAGGCTTCTCTTGACTCAAAATTAATAAAGAGGCAGCCACCCCAATAGGAGCCCGGAGCAGACTTGGGATTGTGTAGCGAGTGAACTTTCTTTGTAATCTACCAACCGGTATCGAATAAAACTTTATTCCAACGCTCGGGATTATTGTGCTTTCTGCACTTGGTGTCTTCTCGCCTTCCGCGGCTTTTGACCGACCAATAAAAAAAATCTCGTTTATATTCCGCTTTTTTAGCTCACTAATCACCGCGAGAGCTGGTGTAAGATGCCCCCCGCAAATAGCAATCTTCATAACTTCAAAATTTCACTCCGTTTAATTTTTCAGGTATTCTCGATTGCTGCAACCACTTCGTGGATTAAGCAATCTTCATATTAAGAGTTGATTATATCTCGCTAGAGAAACAAGCGCGAGATGTAATCTTGCGATTATACCCCACCATTTTACCACCCTTCAAGTTAAGTGGATTTTATTTCCCCGTTCGTACTTTGGTATAACGTGATATATTCAGCAGTATAGCTACTGCCAGCAGAACTGAGACTAATGAACTACCACCGTAGGAAATAAAAGGCAGTGGTACACCTGTCAAAGGCAGGACAGCAGCTAAACCAGCAATATTAATCAGGCTCTGAATACCAATCCAAGTCGTTGCGCCGGCCGCAACAAGATACGAAAATTTATCTGGAGCGTTCGTGGCAATTTTAAAACCTCGATAAATTATTAAAAGGAAAGCGGCAATAAAAACTACTGCACCGATAAACCCGAGTTCATTGCCAATCACAGCGAAGATAGAGTCTGTCGTAACCTCTGGTATAAAGCCATATTTTTGCCGGGATTCACCCAACCCTACCCCAACCAGTCCGCCAGAACCAAGGGCAATCAAAGTCTGGTTGATGTGATAGGTGATACCACCTGGGTCAATATCTGGATTAAGAAAAGCTAGTAGCCGGGCTTTTCTGTGAGGAGAAGTAATAATATAAACTGAAGCTGCAGCTGATATTATTGGCACTGAGGCTAAAATATGCCAGATAGCACCCCCGGCCACAAAGTACATACTTAGCCCAATAATCGTTATTACTATTGTCGTACCCATATCGTTTTGAGCAAGAACTATCACTGCAAGGACGGCTGTAATAATCAAAAAAGGAGTCAGTCTGACTTTTTTTGAAAAAATAGCAGCTAAATAAACTACGTAAGCGAGCTTGGCAAACTCCGCTGGTTGTATACCCACCGGACCAAATCGGAGCCATCTTTGGGCACCGTATACTTCTGCTCCGAAACCCGGTATAAACACCGCCAGTAGCAAAATCGTGGCTAGTATTATTGTCAATGGGGAAATTTTCTGCCAAAAAGTATAAGGAATTCTAAAGACGATAAGACCTAGCGCGACACCCACAACCACCCAAATAACCTGAAATCTAATTAGATGCAGCGGATCGCCAAAATCACGCAAACTAGTCACCGGCGAGGCATTATAAACCATCAAAAGACCAAAGAGTAAAAGGGTAATTACTGTCCCTAGGAGAATAAAATCGGGTCGGTGAATTTGAGTCTTAACTGGGTTGACCATGGCACGTTTTGTGTGCCTACCCCAAGTTTACCGAGGGGTGGGCAGGCTTGTAACTTGCTGCTTAATATCACTATCAATTATATCTCGCTAGAGAAACAATAGCCAGCTTCGTAACTAAATAATTTCGCTAATTACTCAATTATTTAGGTACTCTTGCATGCTGCGTCGCTACGCTCCTACGCGAGATGTAATCTTGCGATTAGATCTTGCTAACCGCAAGATGTAATCTTGCGATTATACTATGAGGATCATAAAAATCTAGCCTTGTTTACCCAAGTAAAGTGCAAAACTAAATAAAGCCGAGGAAGTAATACCGCATTTAATCTCTGGAAGCCCGTCCGGAAATCTGAACCACTTACGATCCTTTATATGTTCTGTGGGCTCCTCCATAGGCTTCTTTTGACCTGTTGGATCAATCTCCGCTGCCCAAACAGTGTGGCCGCTTCTATCCCAACCGTTATTTGCTATAAACGATCCTGTTTTAGCAAGTTTTCCAAATTGACCCCATTCTTCTCTTAATTCCCTTTTTGCGTTTTCTTCGCCTGTAACCTTTGGATCGCCGAAGCCTCTCGGCACCTCCCAGCTCCAAATTGAAGGAACGGGTCTCCAATGATGCATTAACCCAACGTAAATACTTCCATTTTTCCTGTACCAAGGAATAACAACAGGAGCGTTTGGTTCCTGCCTCACAAGTGTATCATAACTATTTTGTTTGTCTTGAATCACTACCAATTCGTAAATCGTATGTAGTTTTTCGTTTCTTATAGTTAAGCTTCGGCCCTTCTCTTTGGTTTTCCAACCCCAGTTAACTTTAACGTTTCTGTTTAGAGCCTGCTCAATGGTGATTAAACTACTCGGTTTCATAAAAGCTTTACCGCCTCCTTAAACTGATCTCCACGATCCGGGTAATTTTTAAACATATCAAAAGACGCGCAGGCTGGGGAAAGAAGAACTACGTCACCTGGTTTTGACAGATTTTTCGCTTTTTCAACAATTTCTTGCATGGTTTTTAACCCCTCAACAAACTCTCCTGAAAATCTACCCGCCGTATTAATCGCTCCTTTTATCCTTTTTGCCTCCTGGCCAATCAAAATCACTGCTTTTACATCGCTTTTTACTATTTCCCTTCCCAGTTGTGTAAAGTCTGACCCCTTGCTTGAGCCACCAAGAATTAATATTTTCGGACTGCCGAAAGAGTGGATTGCCGCGATAGTGGTCTCTGGCGCAGTTGAAGCCGAATCATTGTAAAATTTCACACCGTCTTTCTCGGCCACAGATTCAAGCCTATGTGGTAAACCTTTAAAGCCAACTATAGCCTGGTGAACAATATCAGGCGGGGTTTCCAATATTCCCGCTACTACCACGGCTGCGCAAATGTTTTGTAGATTGTGTTCGCCCAGAATTTGAATGTCGTTGATATTAGTAATTGTAGTCCACCCATCAGTAACAGAAACAACAAAATCTTTATCGACATAAGCACCCCGATTGACTGGCTCCACGATTGAGAAATAATATTTGTTTGCTTTTGATTTTCCTCCCAACTTTTTAGAAACGGCATTGTCAGCGTTTATCACTAAAAAATCCTCCTCGCTTTGAAACTTTACAACCCTCTCCTTCGCCTCCACATACTCCCTCTCATCCCTGTGCCAATCAAGATGCTCACAAGTGGTCATTAACACAACTGCAATATGCGGGCTTTTCTCCATATCCATAAGCTGAAAGCTTGAAAGTTCCAAAACAACTAATGAGTCTGCCGTGGCTTTGTCAACAAAATCTAGAGGAGGCTTACCAATATTTCCGCCAAGAAACACTTTTTTGCCAGCAGCTTTTAAAATTTCATGGGTCAGTGCAGAAGTAGTCCCCTTACCCTTTGTTCCCGTCACTCCGATGATAGGTGCTTTACATAGATCAAAGAACAACTTTGTCTGGGAAGTAACTACTGCTCCTTTTTTCTTTGCCCCAAGAAACTCTGGCAAATCTGGTCTTATACCAGGAGAGCGAAAAATGAAGTCAAAGCTAGAAAGATTGGAAAGGTAACCTTCGCCTAGAACCAGCTTGATGGGCAGTTTTCGGATTTCTTTTATCTGCCCAGTACCAAACTGCTCCTCGCTTTTCTTATCAAGTAAAACGACGTTTGCGCCTTTTGAAATCAAATAAGCTGCGGACGACGACCCTTCAACACCAGCCCCAATTACGGCAACCTTTTTATCTTTGAAATTCATAAGGAGATTTTACAACAGAGCAATGAAAAGGCCAACAAAGCTTGCTATAGCCCCCGCAAGCCAAAAACGCATGGTTACTTTTGTCTCATCCCAACCTTTCGCTTCAAAATGATGATGAAGAGGAGCGGCAATAAACACCCGTTTCCTAAAAACACCTTTGGTAAACATTTGCAGTAGGGAGCTAGCCGCCTCAAGCACGAATACAACACCGATAAATGGAAGGACGATAGAAGCATTAATCATCAAGGCAACTACTGCCAGCACTGCTCCAAGCGATAGTGCCCCGGTGTCGCCTAACCATACCCTGGCAGGATAAATATTGAAATAAAGAAAGGCAAGTAGAGTCCCAACGATCACTGCAATAAATAAGCTCACGTCGCCAAGATTTGTTTGGCTGGTAAGAAACCAAAAGGTAGCTAGCGCAAACACTGTCAGGCCTGTCGCTAAGCCATCCAGCCCATCAGTGATATTTACTGCATTAGTAGTAGCAAAAATAATAACAGCCGCCCATGCTATATAAAAATTCCCGAGCTCTACCTCAAAATTAAACACCGGAATATGAACACTTGATAGGCCCATTTTTGTGTAGAGAAGATAGCCGACCGTCAAAGCTAGAACCAGCTGCAGCAAGATTTTATAACGAATCTTCAAACCCCAAGCGCCAGTTGCTTTGAATCCATAAAATTTCCTAACGTCGTCATAAAGGCCCAGCAATCCAAAACCCATTAAAGTAATGTATAAAATAAGTGCTGTCCAATTAATAGCAAAAAGGGTGATTTTGTAAAAAATTGCTGAAAAAATTATCGTAACTAGGATGATTAAAATACCACCGGCGTTTGGTGTTCCAACCTTCCAACCATGAAGCCGATTAACAATCGAAGTGAAATGACCAAAAATATCTTTCTGAGCTTCTTTCTGACGCTGAAATTTCAGACGATACAAGGCATCAATAAACGGAACTGCAACCAACAAAGTGGCCACAAAAGAAACTAACAAAATACCAAGAAGCTTAACCATAAATAGTAATTTTACCACCAGGTAACCTAGCAAGCAAACTTACCTATAAACTTCGTATCTCTTACCGGCAATTTCGTCGGGATCCACATCCTTACCCTCGATAATAAGGGGAATACGCTCTAGATGTTTGAGAAGAGACCCTTTCAAATACCAAAGATCTCCCTTACGTAAAATTCCGGACAAAACCCCAGCAGCTTCAAAGACATCTTTTACCCAAATTACTTGGTTCTTTTTCATTCCACGCCTTGCTTCTTCGGCAATAAATTTCGTCGCTTCCCCAACACAAATTAAATAGTCTGGTCGAGTTTGAGCTGCTTTTTTTCCAACGCAGCGGTGGCCTTCTTCTTCATATTTTCCAAGTTCTCCCATCTCGCCCAACACCGCTATTTTCCTTTTTGCAGACAGATCTGCCAGAGTCTGCAAACCGGCCGCAGCTGAAGCAGGATTGGACCGACGGGAATCATTTAAAATTACGCTTTCTTTTGGCCCAGGCTCAATATGACCTCTACCATCAAGAGGAATAAGTTTTGATAAACCGGTGGATATTTCCCTCCATTTAAGTCCGGAAATAATACCAACAATAGCAGCAACCATCGCTGTGTACGCATGATGGCGCCCAATAAGCGGGACTTTAACTAAATGGCTTGCACCTCTGAAATGAAGTTTGAAAGTTGTTCCCTTAAAACTAGTTTTTATATGAGAAGCCCAAAATTCGCAATGATATCTATTCCTACCGTAGTAAACAACCTTCCCCCTTGCTACTTCCCCTACTTGCCGCGCAAATTGATCATCCCAATTTATAATCGACCAGCCGCTTACAGGCACCGCAGCAGCAAGCTTACTTTTTTCTTTGATGATGTTCTCCAAAGAACCCAGGTGGGCCGAATCCGCATGGACTGGGGTAACACCAGAAATAACCGCAACCCGAGGTTTGGCGACAAAAAGGTGGTAATCCATTTCTCTTGGTCTGTCAATCCCATACTCCAAAACCAACTTTTGGTGATCGCTCAGTTTCAGAGCAGTAATAGGAATATTAAACCTGGTGTCAAGGTTGGTATCGGTGGAAAGGACTTTGAATTTCTCAGCCAGCACTGTAGAAATCGCCGCTGTTATGTTTGTTTTACCGTAACTACCAGTTACACCAATTACTTCTGTCTTTGGATGAGTTAGCAACCAAAGTTTTGCTGCTATGCGGCGGAAGTTATGGAAAAAGCCTTTGAGAACCTTAGTCATTTTAATAGCTTTGTAAGCTCAGCTTACATCGCGCCTGTTCAGCGCTAGACAACCGATAAATTATACCTTGCTCTCAAGTTTTTTCAACAGTTGCTTAGGTGGTTCTATTTTATTCTTCTTCCGCGCGGCAAATCGCTCAAGCGCAAGGTCGATTAGTTGGTTGATTAAATTTGAATAAGAGAGCCCAGACGCTTCCCAAAGCTTCGGGTACATACTTATCGAAGTAAAACCAGGAATTGTATTTACTTCATCGATAAAAATGTTATTTGTCCCCCTTTCAAGCAGAAAATCAGCTCTAGCCATCCCGGCGCAATCAATAGCCTTGAAAGCTCTCCGAGCCAAATTTCTTATCTTATCTGAAAGTATTTTTGGTAGAGGAGCTGGAATTAGCAACTTGGCCTTTCCCAAAATATATTTATCTTCATAGTCGTAGAACTCCTTCGACGGCACGACTTCTCCACACACACTTGCTTTCGGTTCGTCATTGCCAAGAACTGAAACCTCGATCTCCCGAGCTTTCTCGATCCCCTGCTCAACAATAACCTTTCGATCGTATTCACAAGCCAGATTCAAACCCCTAGTTAACTCTTTCCTGTTGTGCGCCTTAGCGATCCCAACGCTGGACCCAAGGTTGGCTGGTTTAGTAAAGATTGGATAAGAAAGCTGCTTTTCAATCTCAGCAACGAGTCGCGAGTTGTTTTCTTCAATTTCTTTTCGCAAGAACACAAGATGTTTTGTAACTGGTAATCCGACTGCAGCAAATATTTTTTTCATCAGGGCTTTATCCATACCTACAGCAGAAGCAGCAACACCCGCGCCAACGTAGGGAATCCCAGCCAGATCCAGTAGCCCTTGAACGCTACCATCTTCACCAAAAGTACCGTGCAAAGCTGGAAAAACCACATCAAATTTCTTTGGTGAATCTTTGCTCGCTTTGACAGGAATCAACTGGCCTGCAGTCGGGTCTGGTGGAAGATATACATGATCAGCGCCTTTTCCTTTAATAAGGTCTTTGTCAAACCCTAGCTGCCACTGACCTTTTTTATTTATGAAAATCGGAGCTACTTCGTATTTTTTTTTATCTATTGCGTTAATAACAGATTGGGCGGAGATAATTGATACCTCATGCTCACCACTCCTACCACCAAAAATTACACCGACGCGAATTTTTTTCATATATAAATCCTAGGTACTCGGGCAGAAATCGAGGTAACGACTTCGTACGAAATCGTCCCAAGTTTTGCAGCCACCTCTTCGGCCGTAATTTCTTCGTTTCCACTCTTCCCAATTAAAATCACTTCTTCCCCTCTGCGAATATCAGCTTGGAGATTGGTAATATCAGCTGCTGCTTGATCCATGGAAACGCGTCCAACCAGCGGTACTCTTTTACCGCTAATCAAAACCTCTCCCCAATTTTTTGGCCCACGCCGAAAACCATCACCATACCCAACCGCCAAAGTAGCTACTAACGTAGGCCTTTTTGCTATGAACTCTCGACCATAACCAACGGATTCTCCTTTGTTTATTTCGGTTATTTGCGTGATTTCAGTTTTGAAAGTAAGCGCTGGACGAAAATCCAAACCATAATCAAAGGCTAAGTTTGGTTTTAAACCATACATTGCAATACCAATCCTTACCAAATCAAAGTGAGAGTCGGCAAGTTTAACGGTCGCGGCAGAATTTGCAGCTGAACGAATCGGAATCTTTATACCTTCACGCTCCAATTCGTCAAGTAGTTTCTTAAATGAAGATAACTGACTTTTAGTAAAACCTAAATCATGATTATCTGCTTCGGCAAAATGAGTAAAAATTCCTGTTAGAGCTAGATTTGGCAGATTTTGTACTTTTTTTACAAAAAAAAGTACTTCTGCTGGATTCAAACCGAGCCTGTGCATCCCGGTGTTAACTTTGATCCAAACTTTAGCGATTTTTTCTTCGCGTCTTGCTGCAGTTGATAAAGCTCTGGCAACATCTAAACTGCGGATGGTCACAGTAATACCAAAATTAACCATATCCAGGTAGTTTTCCGCTGGGGTAAAGCCAAGGATGACAACCGGTGCTTTTATTCCTGCTTCGCGTAGCTCTTTTGCTTCAACAAAAGAGGAGACACCCAGCATCTTTACCCCGGCTTCAAGTGCTACCTTTGACACTTCTACCGCACCATGACCGTAAGCATTAGCCTTTACGACCGTCATAACAGCCGTTTTTTCACCAACAAACCTCTGGATCTGTTCCAGGTTATTTTTCAAAGCAGTTTTTGAAATCTCACACCAAGCAAGTCTTTCAAGTGCCATAATACCTTAAAATCCTAAATCACAATTTCTAAATTCTAAAGGAAGTCAGACTTCCTAAACAATATCTAAACTCTAAATTCTAACTCCCAAACAGTTTGCACTTTGTGATTTAGTGCTTAGAATTTATTTCGTATTTCGAATTTAGCATTTAGAATTTTCACGTGACAACTAATCAACCCGGCTTATTCTTGCACCGAGTTTCTCCAATCTTCCTTCGAGATCCTCGTAGCCTCTCTCTATATGCTCAATACCAGTTATTTCACTTTTACCATCGGCCATCAAAGCCGCAAATACCAAAGTCGCCCCGGCCCTGATATCGCTAACTTCTAGCTTACTTCCATGGAGCTGCCGAGGACCAAATACTTTGGCTGCGTGTGGCAGAAGCGCTGTTTCTTCATTCCATTCAAAGTTATAAGCTTCTTCAGGACTCTTTACGCCAGGAGAAAATAACTCAATCTTCGCACCCATGTTTATTAGATATCGCGCGTAACTAAAACGGCTCTCGAAAATTGTCTCATGAATTATTGATTCGCCATCCGCCTGGGTCATTAAAGCCGCCCAAAGGCTTTGCCAATCAGTCATAAAACCTGGGTAAGAAGCTGTCTGAATATTCGTTGGTTTCAAAGTATTTTTGTAAAAAACTATAAGTTTGTTATCGTTTGGTTTAATTCCTCCACCTGTGGATCTAACCTGCCCCACAAAAGCCTGAATGTCTTTTATTTTCACATTCTCTATTTCAACCTCTCCCTTTGTACCCAACGCCATACAACTAAAAGTCGCCGCCTCGTTTCGATCGGGCATTACTTTGTGAACAGTTCCCCTCAAGGAGTTTACTCCGGTAATTTCAATCTCCCGAGATTTAACACGCTTGATTTTTGCTCCCATTTTATTCAAAAAGGCGATTAACTCATCTACTTCTGGTTCGGCTGCTGCGTTTTCAAATCTAGTTTTCCCTTTAGCTAAACAGGCTGCTATAATCAGAGCTTCGGTACCTGTGTGAGAATTTTTGGGAAACGTGTAATCGCAACCCATCAGTCCCCGCGGCGAGGAAGCTAGTATCTCACTATCCTCAAATTTAATTTTTGCGCCCATTCTTTCCAACCCTTCCAAAAACCAGTCTATCGGTCTGTTCCCAATTCTATCCCCAACTGGAAGATAAACTTTACCTTTTTTGAATCTATGTAAAAGAACCGGTAGATACATAAAAGAAGCCCTTGATTTTACTCCTAATTCTTCCGGTACTTCCCATCTGCTTAACTTACAACAAATCTGCATCGTATCATCGGAGAATTCTACCTTTGAACCCAAAGCCTCGATAATTTTTTTCACCGCGACCACATCTCTAATATAAGGAATGTTGCTAAGAGTGGACATTTCATCTGAGAGAAGAGAGGCGATCATTAACTTAAATCCGGCATTTTTCGCACCGGGAATTCGTACACTGCCACGAAGCGGAACACCACCCTCAATAACATATTTAGCCATGTAAGAGCTAATTTTAAGCTAGAAAGGAGATGATTTCAACTTGGGTTTGTTGTATAGGCAGTTAGGTTACTTTTTGAACTTAAGGGTCCACCCCTTAAAGCCATTTTTGACCTTGGATTACCATTCACCTATGTAGCGGATTTCTTCTTCCAGGTCGACATTGAATCTTTTTTTTACCTCTGATTTCGCCAGATCGATCAATGCTTTTACATCAGCCGCGGTGGCAGTTCCTTCATTGATTATAAAATTAGCGTGTTTTTCGCTTATCTTTGCTCCGCCAATTCTTTTGCCTTTTAGACCGCATTCTTCTATTAATCTACCTGCATAATCTCCTGGCGGATTTTTGAAGGTCGAACCTACTGTTGGCCCAGATGGTTGGTGCATCTTGCGTACTAAAATATCTTTTGCTGCTTCTTCGATTTCTTCTTTTCTAGCTTGTTTAAGTTGTAGTTTTGCTTTCAAGATTACCTCGCCGCTTTTTTGAAACCTAGAGATTCGATATCCAAACTCACATTCTTCTTTAGAAACTTTTTTCACTTCTCCAACTTTATCTATCACCTCAACCCAGACCACCAGATCGCCAAAAAAGTTTTTCTTACCAGTATCTCCTGCATTCATATAAACGGCCCCACCAACTGTTCCAGGAACTTTCAGCAATCTTTCTGTACCAATCAAACCTCGGTTTTTTGCTTCTCGAATCAAGTCAGCATTATTTACCCCAGATTCAGCTTCGATAAATCCATGAGGTAAAAACTTCATATTCTGAGCCGCGTTTCCGATCACCAATCCTCTCACCCCCCCATCAGCTATTAAAACGTTCGCACCGTTACCTAAAATTAGATAGGGGACACCTTGCCTGATAGATACTTTCACTGCCTCTTCAATCTCATTTGCATCTCTGGCTTGATAATACATTTCAGCAGGACCACCAACCTTTATATAAGTATAATCCTTCATTGGCTCGTTAATTTTTAACCGATTAAATCCAAGTCCGTTTACGAGTTCTTCTTGCTTCATCCTTAGTCCACTTTAGTGGTCGCAACATCCGAGAATACCTAAATTGTCAAGCGATTAGCGCAGACCATTTAGTTATGGAGGATGTTATACCTTGTTCCTTAACTTACCAAGTAACAAACCTGGCAATTTATAAATATCGCCTGCGCCCATCGAAATTACTACGTCGCCAACTGAGGATTCTTTTGCCACATGAGTGGCTGCATCCTGCAAATCGGGGATGTATTTAATTTTTTTATTTTTTACTGCGTGTGCAATATCACCACTATTAATTTGATCGGTATTCTTTTCTCTAGCTGCGAAGATATCAACTAAAACTACCTCGTCCGCTGGAATATTTTCAAAAGTAGAAGCAAATTCGGAAAATAACACTTTTGTCCGTGTATATAAATGAAGCTGATAGACAAGCCAAATTTTTTTGTCAGCGAACCTTTCCCTAGCCGCCTTCATAGTCTCGCTAATCGCGGTTGGATGATGGGCATAATCATCAAAAACTAAAACGCCTTTTTCTTCTCCCTTAAATTCAAAACGGCGTGCTACCCCCTTGAAATTTTCTAGGCTTGAGTTGATTTTATTTTTCTTTACACCAAGCTCTTGCGCAAGGCGAGCAGCAATCGCCGCGTTAAGACGGTTGAACTCGCCAATCATTCTCAGATTTAAGTTTACGGGTTTGGTTACTTTCTTCGTCTTACCACGAGGATTTTGTAGCTCTATATCCGGGCCGACCACCAAGACCGAGCCTTTTTTTAGCTTACCAACGAATTTTTCAAAGGCCCTCTTTACTACTCCAAAGTCTTTGAAATACTCTGGATGGTCAAACTCGATATTCGTAATTGCAGCAATATCGGGAGTATAACTTAAAAATCTCTCTTTATATTCGTCAACTTCGATCACGAAATACTTTGACCTACCCACCCGATAGTTCCTCCCCCAATCATTTACTAGAGCACCGACCAAACAAGAAGGATCAAGCCCTGCCTTTTCCAAAATAAATGCGGTCATCGCAGTTGCCGTACCCTTCCCATGAGTACCTGTAATAGCGATCAAGAATTTATCTTTGGAAAGAAAGTTCGCTACGAACTTTTCCCAAGGCAAGGTTTCTATACCCATCCTTTCGGCCGCTCTCAATTCTTCATTCTCAGGATCCAAATCGATTATCGCTGGGGAATAAACTAACGCATCAACACCGTCTAAATGACCCTTGCTATGTCCAGTTCTAACCATCTTTAACAAGTTTTTCTCTAGGTAAGGCGAGTACTTTTCTTTATCACAACCCGTAACTTGGTACCCTAAATGATAGGATAGAGCAAAGGCGGCTGAGCAACCTGAGCCACCAACACCCATAAAATGAATTCTTTTATTTTTCATCTTTTGAACCCTGCCTACCGGCAAGCAGACCTATCACCGCAGCTATTTCACCGCTCAATTTTTCTTTTTCACGCCTGTAAGAATAAAGGTCAGGGTTTTCGTAAGTACACATCTTCAAACTAACATCAATATTAGCCTTCGGAACTCCAGCACCTACCAACTGATCAACAACCGCTTGTTTTAAATCAATATGAGTTTTTCCAGATAAACTACGCAATACCATTTTTCCGAAACCAGCAGTAGTAAATTTATCCACTACTTCGTTGCGAACCTCATAATGGCAAAATTCAATTCCCGGACCAATTCCAACTAAAATATCATTCGGTTTAGATCCAAGTTTCTGAAAGGCCCAAACTAGATTCTCCGCGATTTTCTCACTAGTACCCTGCCAACCTGCATGAGCAATTCCAACAATTTCTTTTTTTGAATCGTAGGCGAGAATGGGCAGACAATCCGCTACAAAAACCATCAAAAATAAACCCTTCTCGCCTGTTATCAACCCATCAGCTCCCGTAACATTCTTCCCCGAATCATTTTTGCCCACAAGGGCTACCTGATTACTGTGGATTTGCTGCGCCGTGACAACATTTGGGTTTTTTGACCCCAATGTTTTTAAAAAATTTCTCCGATTCTTTTCGACCTCAGCTACCTGACCTTTAGAAAACGGCTTCATGTTTCCAAAATCTCTGGTTGAGAAAGCGCAAACCAAATTCTTAAAGGGCGCCAGCCTCGTTAGTGTGTAAACACCTTTTTTATTTTTCCGTAGCATCCTTTTGTTTTTCCCTCATCAACCTATCTGCGCGCGCGAGTTCTTGTGGTGTGTTCACGCCACGCCATTCGCTGCTGTCTTCCAGTATAAAGGCTCCAACTTTCTTGCCTTGCGCGACTGCCGCTCTTATAAGATCAACTATATAATATTCGCCCACTCTACTTCTGCAAATCAACGGCAGATTTTTTTCTAACCAAGAGCGGTTAAAAACATAAACGCCATCGTTAATTTCTTTAATTTTTTTCTGCGTGCTCGTAGCATCTTTTTCTTCTACGATATCCACCACTTTGCCATTCTTCCTAATTACCCTACCTAACCCAGTTGGATTCTCAAGTTTCAAGGTAACAAATGTAACGGTATCCCCCCTACCAACATGTTTATTTATAATTTTCTGCAGCGTTTCTAGTTTATAAAAAGCTGAATCGTCACCATTGATAACTAATATTTCTTTTTTACGCTCTGACACCTGCGTAAAACCAATCCTTGCAGCGTGACCAGTTCCCAGCCGCTTATCCTGAACGGCAAACTTAAAACCAGACCCGACTGCCTGCTTTACATCTTCTGCTTTATGACCGACCACGATAACTATTTCGTCCAAACCAACTTTCTTTAGAACATCAAGCGTGTAGCTAATTAACGGCCGCCCAGCAATTTCGTACAAAACCTTCGGCATCGGCGAGGGGCGGCCTGCGGCAAGCCGAGTACCCTTGCCTGCTGCAAGAACAACTGCGGCAAATTTTTTCATCATTTTTTCAACCTCAATTTCAAAGCATTCCTAGCTATCACTTCATCACTCCATGGATACTCTATCCCCCCAATATTCATACTTTTTTCATGTCCTTTGCCAAAAATCGCCACAATGTCACCAGCAGCCGCTAACGTCCCAATTGCAGTATTTATTGCGGCTGCTCTATCAGCAATTTTCCAAAAGGTTCGATCGACTATACCTCCAGTGTCGGTCGCTCCCTGCGCTATTTGATTCATAATTTTATTAACATTTTCGCCTCTAGGATCTTCAGCAGTAAAAACAGCTAGGTCGGCATATTCTGTGGCTACCTTCCCCATCATAAATCGTTTACCCACGTCTCGCTCCCCAGCGGAGCCAAAAACAGCAATGATTTTTCCTTTTTTAAATTGTTTTAGGGTTTTTAACGCCCATGCCAAAGCTTGTGGGGTATGGGCAAAGTCGACAATAACATCAAAATTTTGGCCTTCATCAATATACTGCATTCGGCCTGGAACACCTTTGAAATTGCTAACCGCGTCGGTGATTTTCTTTATATCGACGCCAAGGCACTTCGTAATAGCAAATGCTGCTAATATGTTGTAGACGTTAAATTCCCCTGGGATGTTCGCTTTTATCCCCGCTGTCTGAGTTTTTCTTTTGTGTTTATAAGAAATTTCAAATTCCACATCTTTACTAGTAGTTTTGATGTTTCTTGCTGCGAAATCTGCTTTGTTTTTTATTCCAAAACTTAATAGCTGCCCACCGCCTTTGTCTTTTAACTCTTCATAATAGGCTTCGTCAGCATTTAAAATCCGGTAGGAAACGTCTTTGATTAGCTTTGCTTTTGAGGCTACGTAGTTTTCATAAGTTTTATGATAGTCTAGATGCTCATGGCTAATATTTGTAATTATTCCGGCAAAAAATTTAACGAAAGCTGTCCTTTCTTGAGCCAGACCGTGAGACGTAACTTCTAAAACTGCAAATTCGCTCCCGGAATTGGCGATTTTTCGCAGTAAATATTGAACCTTTAGTGGATCCGGCGTAGTAACATGCAAACCTGTATCGATTGCTTTATCGCCGATTTTTGCCTCAACTGTAGAAATCATCGAGGCGCTTCTACCTGATTCGCTCAAGATGTGGTGAATCAGATGCACCGTTGTTGTTTTACCGTCAGTACCCGTAACACCAATAATCTTAACAGAGCGGGAAGGAAAGAAAAAAATTAAAGCCCCGAAAAGAGCTTGAAAAAAATGGTAAGCGATTTTGATGGGCTCTGGTACAAGACTCTTTACCCTCGCAACCATAGACACAAATTCTATCACAAAGGAACCTACCTAGCAAACAAATTAATTTAGATTTAAGATGTCAGATGTAAGATATCAGTTTTAGTCCACGAAGTGGTCGCAGATCGCGAGAGTACTGAAGAATTGAGTAAGGCGAAATTCTGAAGTACGGAGCGGTCTATCCTGAGCTATTGCGAGGGAAGGAATTTGAATGTTGAGAGCATTTGGACATAGATTTCAAAATATTGCGTTCTCAAAGGCTCTTCAATACCCCTGGTATCATATGAAGCTCTAACACTTTTTGAGTTATTTGGAGAAAAAATCCAAAAAT
>DASVHF010000017.1:0-16052 GCA_036382695.1 Candidatus Nanoarchaeia archaeon
TCACAAGTTGAAAAAGACACCGACAGGGACTTCTTTATGACTAGCGCCGAATCGAAGAAATACGGTATAATTGACGCGGTAATTGAAGCTAGAAAAACTAAGCTTACTGCGGCAGCTAAGATGGTTCCTTCAACAGCAAGAAGGATTCTTGAACCAGAGAATACTATCAAGTAAAAATTTGTTACGTATTGTAGACTTCTTAAACTCGAATAGAAATTGGACGGTTAGCTCAGCGGTAGAGCGCTTCGTTGACATCGAAGAGGCCGCAGGTTCAAGTCCTGCACCGTCCACCAGGTTCTTAGTAAGTGGGTTGTAGCAGAGCGGGCTAGCCCTCTTCAGCCCACCATTTTTCAGATAGAAATCTAATCGATGGCAAAGGAAGATGCAAAATCTAAAGAATATATAGAGGTCGGCTCCGACCGAGGACACACTCGAATCCATATTTCAACTTGGAGAATGGTTTTTAATAATTTTCTTGGTGGTCTCTCGTGGGGATTCGGTACTGTTCTGGGAGCCACGGTCGTAGTTGGTCTAGTCATTATTATTCTTAGCAAGCTTGATAGTGTACCTATTATTGGCGAGTTTTTTAGCAGCATTCTCCAATCAATCCAACCTTAAATCACGATGAGTACAGATTTATCTACAATGCGACATTCCGCTGCCCATCTTATGGCCGCCGCGGTGAGAGAGTTGTGGCCGGAAACTAAATTCGGCATCGGACCAGTTATTGAAAATGGCTTCTACTATGATTTTGACCTTCCTGTAAAAATTACTGAGGAAGATTTACCAAGAATAGAGGAAAAAATGAGTGAGATAAAAAAGAAAAATCTACCTTTTGTGCGAAGTGAGATTCCAATCAATAAGGCTCTAAATCTTGAAAAAAAACGCGGCCAAAATTACAAATTTGAGCTGCTTGAGCAAATCAAAGAGACAGGCGACACTTCCCTGGAGCAAGGAGAAACTCCTTCGCTTAAGCGAGGCAAATTTAAAAATGTAACCAAAGCAAGTTATTACAAGTTGGGAGGTTTTCTTGATCTTTGTCGCGGTCCACACGTGGCAAACACTAGCAATATTGGACATTACAAGCTATTAAATATCGCCGGCGCTTATTGGCGCGGGTCTGAAAACAATCCTATGCTCACTAGAATCTATGGTACGGTCTGGTCGGCTAAAAAAGAGCTCGAGAAACATATTTCACAGCTAGAGGAAATAAAGAAACGGGACCATAAAAAGCTAGGTAGAGAACTTGAACTTTTCATCTTTAAGGAAACGGCGCCAGGTATGCCGTACTGGTTACCAAAAGGATTGTCGATTTACAACGAGCTTCTTGCTTTCTGGCGCAAAGAACATACGAAAAGAGGCTACCAAGAAATCTCTTCTCCTCTCATAAGTGAGAAGAAACTATGGGAAATTTCTGGGCACTGGAAATACTATAAGGAGAATATGTTTGTTATCCCAATCAATAAAAACACAACTTATTGTTTGAAATCGATGAATTGTCCCGATGCGATGGTGGTGTTCGGTTCAAAAAATCGAAGTTACAAAGACTTACCGTTGCGATTGTCTGATACTGATATTCTTCATAGACTTGAAAAATCTGGTACTTTAAGTGGGCTTCTTCGAGTTAGGAAGTTTCAACAAGACGATGCCCATATTTTCATAACCGAGGATCAAATCGAAAAAGAGTATGAAAATATATTAGAAATTGCTGATCGCTTCTATTCAATTTTTAATCTAAAGTATCGCTTACGACTTGGAACTAAACCTGAAAAATATTTAGGTGATCCAAAAATTTGGAATAAGGCGGAAATAGTTTTGAAACGGATTTTAGAAAAAAGCGGAAAAGATCATTTTATTCTAGAAGGTGACGGTGCTTTTTACGGACCAAAGATCGACATCTTGGTGAAAGACATTCTGGGAAGAGAGTGGCAACTAGGAACAATACAGCTGGATTTTCAATTACCAGCTCGTTTCAAATTAAAATACACCAACCAAAAAGGAAATCCTAGGACACCGGTTGTTATACATCGAGTAATTTATGGCTCTATTGATCGTTTTATCGGCATTTTAATTGAACACTACGGTGGTGCTTTTCCCACTTGGCTTTCGCCAATACAGGCGGTGATAATACCAATTGCCGAAAGGCATGTTAGCTATGCCGAGCGCGTAAAACAAAAACTAGCCGATTCAGATATCCGAGCTGAATTTGACCCCCGAAACGCAACCATGCAGGCAAAGATACGCAACGCCCAAGTCCAGAAAATACCATATATGTTAATTATCGGCGATAAGGAAAAAGTTCAAAATAAGGTTGCAGTTCGCTCTAGAGAAAAAGGTGACGAGGGCGCCTCCTCTCTAGACAACTTCATTGAAAGATTAACAAAGGAAATAGCCGACTTAAAATGATCGAAGAACCAACCAAGCACTTCAGAGCCGGTCAGATTGTCATATTTCCCACAGATACTTTATATGGAGTTGGTTGCAGGGTAGATAGTGAAAATTCAATAAAACGTCTTTATGATATTCGGGAGACTCCATACTCCAAACCTACTTTGATCTTAGCAGCAGATTCAAAACAAGCCTTTGAATATGGGGAGTTCGACGCGATTGCTAAGAATTTAGCCAACGCTTTCTGGCCAGGACCACTAACAGTAATAATAAAAGCAAAAAACCTCGTACCAAAGATGATCCAAGGAAAACTTGAGACAATTGCGGTCAGAGTGCCAAATCAACCACCGGTTATCAACATTATTAAGAAACTAGGAATGCCCATACTTGCTCCAAGTGCAAATTTCCATGGAAGGAGGGCACCAACTAATTTTTCTGAAATTGACAAAGATCTTTTAGCTCTGGTAGACTATGCAGTCGATCTTGCTAAGCTAGATGGTGGCAAACAGATGAGACGGAAACCATCCACATTGATTGATTTGACAAAAAAACCTTTCAAAATAGTAAGGCCAGGAGCAATTTCCGAGAAACAAATAAGAAAGGCTTTTGGAGGAGCCTAGCAAATAGGAAGGTTTTACCATCTAAATCAGAATATAACAGCCAAAAAGGTTCGCTTGATCGATAACGAAGGAAAGCAAATTGGTGTTGTTGGCATAGACGAAGCTCGCAAGAAGTCCAAGCAGCTCAACCTCGATCTTGTCGAAATTGCCCCAAAAGCAGACCCACCGGTAGCTAGAATAGTGGATTTCAAAAAATTTAAATACGAGGAATCCAAAAAGGAAAGAGTGGCTAGAAAGAAAACTCGTGAAGTCGACACAAAGGAAATTTGGCTGGGACCTTTAATTAGCCCTCATGATTTGCAGGTCAGAACGGGTCAGGCAAGAACCTTTTTAACAAGCGGTGACAGGGTCAAGTTGACGGTAAAATTCGGCGGACGAGAAATTGTCCATCCGGAGTTTGGTTTTAAAGTTTTAGATGAAGCTGCCGAAATTCTGTCAGACGTCTGCGAAAAAGATTCGGAGCCAAAATTAATCGGACGTAATTTAAGCTTAAGCTTAAAACCAATGAAGAGTTAGGAAAAAATGAAACAGAAAACAAGAAAATCAGTCGCTAAAAGATTTAAACTAACTACTAAGGGAAAGTTGCTCAGAGGTCATGCATACTCTTCTCATCTAAAGCGTAAGAAGAGCAAAAGTAGAATCCGACGTCAAAAGGAACCAGAGAAGGTGAAAACTAGTTTCGAAAAGAAGCTGAAGGATCTTTTAGGAGCCAGCCGTGGTTAGAGTAAAAAAAGGTTTTGTTAAACACAGAAGACATAAAAAAATCTTAACCAGCGCAAAAGGTTATCGAGGAGCCAAAAGAACTCTTGTAAGAAGCGCGAAAGAGGCGTTGATGCATGCTGGAGATTATGCTTTCGCTGGCCGTAAGCAGAGAAAGAGGCAGAAAAGAAGCCTTTGGATAAGTAAAATTAACGCAGCTTTGGAATTAGAGGGTGTTCCCTATAACAGATTTATTAAGGGCTTAAAAGAAGCTAACATCGAAATCGATAGAAAAATACTCGCAGATCTTGCCGTTTCAGATCCCGCTATATTTAAACAAATCATTTTGAAGCTAAAACTATAGACTCATAGTTATAGATAGCCGAAACCCATAGTCTTGACAGAATCTCTACCTTGTGCTAAAGTTTAAACGCGATTTTGGCCCTGAAGTGGGGAGCTCATGTAGGGCAGGCGTGAGCTTCCCACCTCGGGGCTTAATTTTTTAATTTTTTCCTCTCACTTCTATTCAAAATTACCTTGTGATAAAATTATAAGAAATATGAAAACAGAATTAGAAAAATTGTTAATTAATTTTAAAAAAGAAATAGAAAAAATAGAAAGGCTAGAGGATACCGAAACTCTAAGAGTAAAATATCTAGGACGCAAAAGTGGCTTGCTACAAAAAATAACTGCTCAGATTCCGAAGCTTCCTACCTCACAACGTTCGGGAATTGGAACAATGATCAACGAAATTAGAGCGCAGATCGAACATATTTTAGAAGAGAAATCGGCTAAGCGAAAGGTATCAGGCGAGGAAACCTATGTTGATGTAAGCACACCAGGGAAAAAATTCGAAACCGGCAGCTTGCACCCAATAACGTTAGTTATTGAAGAAATCAAAGAAATTTTTTACTATCTTGGATTCACCTGGACTGACGGCCCTGAAGTTGAAAGCGACCTCTATAATTTTCAAAAATTAAACATGCCCCCGGACCATCCAGCTCGTGATGCTCAACAAACCTACTACATAGACAGTGAAACGCTGCTGCGCACTCACACTAGTAATATGCAAGTAAGATTTCTTGAGAACCATAAACCTCCTATTAGAGTACTATTTCCTGGCCGCTGCTACCGCCGTGATATGCCCGATACAACGCATCTACCATCCTTTTATCAAATCGAAGGCTTACTAGTAGACGACCGTTCTAAAATGACGGATTTGCTAGGCAGTCTAGATTTTTTCGCTAAAAGATTTTTCGGTAAGAAAACAAAAATACGGGTATACGGACATCATTTTCCTTACACAGAACCATCCATTGAGGTTGAAGTTCATCACCCCAAGAAAGGCTGGATAGAAATTTTAGGTGCAGGAATGGTTCATCCAGATGTCTTAAGAAATGGCCGTTTGGACCCAGGGAAATACCGTGGTTGGGCTTTTGGTATGGGTCCCGATAGATTAGCTATGCTCAAATACGGCATAAACAACATCCGTATTCTTTATAACAACGATCTACGATTCCTTAATCAATTTTAAAGATGAGACTACCACTTTCTTGGCTGAAAGAATATGTGGAAATAAAAGAACCGCCGCAGAAGCTGGCGGACGATCTTTTATTTTCTGGCACCAAGGTTGAATCTATTGAAAAAGCAAACGATGACATAGTGTTTGACTTTGAAATAACACCGAACCGTCCCGATTGTCTCTCTGTGATCGGTATTGCTAGGGAAGTAGCAGCGATTTATGATAGAAGGCTTGCTATCCCATCACCTTTTTCAGAAACCACCCCCGCAAGGAGGAAAAAATCTGTTTCTTTTTCTGTCACCGAAACCAAACTTTGCCCCGCTTATAGCGTCGGTGTGATTGATTCGGTGAAAATCGGCCCCTCGCCCGATTGGCTAGCTTCCAAGCTAGAAAAGTCCGGAGTCCGTGCCATCGATAACATCGTCGATGTCACTAATTATGTAATGTTAGAAACTGGTCAACCAATGCACGCCTTTGATTATGATAAAATTAGTGGCAAAATGCGGCTTCGGTCTTCGCGAAAAGGAGAAAGAGTAACAACTTTGGATAGTGCGGAGAGAATCTTACCTGCTGGAGCTATCATTATCGAGGACGACGAAAAGTTAATAGATCTAGCTGGTCTGATGGGTGGAAAAAATAGCGAAGTAGATAAGACCACTACGACACTCGTCCTCCATGTACCGCTCTACGATCCTTTATCTATACGTCGTGCTTCGCAATACCTAGGCTTAAGAACTGAAGCATCAAACCGATTCGAAAAGAAATTGGACCCGGCTGCTCATCGCTACGCGTTTGAAAGAGCGGTCCAGCTGATTAGTCTAACCACCGGTGGTAAGCTGTCTTCCCCTATAAAAAGTGTCGGTTACCCTCCCCAGCAACGAAGTGTTTTGGTCCCAATATCATTAATTAGGAAAACGCTTGGTATCTCAATCAACAGAACGCAGATCGAAGATATTCTCGGTCGGCTTGAATTTGCAACTACCAAGCAATCAGAAGACAAGGAAGATGCTCTTAAAGTTACCATCCCTTCTTTTAGAACCGACATAAATGAGCCGGTTGATCTAACCGAAGAGGTTGGGCGAATTTACGGCTACAATAAATTCCCCAAAACACTCCCAGAGGGATCTCCATCAGCAACTGATCATCCCCAAAGCAATTCCGAGCGAGAATTAAGACAAATTTTGTCTAATCTTGGCCTCAAAGAAATCTACAGCAACTCTCTCACCAGCGCCAAGATGTTGGAAGATTTATCTTTCCCTTCACAAAATATGCTTAAAGTCTCGAATCGTTTGGTAATAGACTATGAGTACTTGAGACCGACACTACTTGTTGGATTGATAACCGCTGCCTCCCTGAACCTAGAAAATTTTGAAAAGTCTTCCTTATTCGAAATCGGAAGGGTGTTTGAAAAGAAGGAAAATGGCGACCCACTTTCATCTCAGTCAAAGAAGATTTCTGCTATCTTCGTTAACTATAATTTTTCCGAAGCAAAGGGTGTCGTTGAAACCACTTTTAAGGATTTAAATATAAAAGAAGTAAAATTTAAAAGGGCGGCAGACCAAGCTCCATTTGGAAAAACGTCTGCAACTATCTTTTTGGGCAATAGACTTCTAGGCATTGTGGGCGAAATAGAAAAGAGGATTCTAGAGAAATTTGATATCCCAACCCCCACCTATGGATTTGAATTAGACTTGGAAGTACTTCAAGCTTATGCTAAAGCACCTTATTATGAGCCCACACCAAAGTTTCCAGTGGTTAAAGAAAACATTTCAATGTATTTACCTAAAACCATTTATTTTTCAGATATTGCGAATGGAATCAAAGCTGCTGCAGGCAAAAACTTCTACAGCTTAGAGCTACTTGAGGATGATATTATAAAGGGCCAACGTTCAATTCTTATTGATATTAAATACTACGATCCTAATCATACATTGAAAAAAGAAGAGATAGCTAAAATCAGAGGCCAGGTGTTGGAAAAGTTAAAGAAAATTGGAGCGCAGCCTAGAACATCACCCAACTTCTAGGGAGGTAAGTAGATCAAAGGTATTCCCCCCACCACTTTAACATCAATTGAATCTTCTACTGAGTCTCCAGAATCATCATACGCTTTTACAGTTATCGTGTGATCACCTGCAGGAATATCGCTGTAGGCGGCATTGTACGGATCAGAGGTTTTAGTAACTATAAGCACATCATCGAGATAAAATTCAACCGCTACAATCGTGTTCGGACCGACGGCTTGAGCTTTTACCGTAAAACTGCTTCCTACATCAGCTTCATCTTCAGGTAAGGTAATAATCACACTTAAATCATCTGCCTTGGGTGTGTATACATTTGGATCTGTCTTGGTTGGAGGACAGGGGTTGCAGTATTTAAAACTTGGGTTAAATATCTTTGTGTATGGATCATACATCACGAAATAGGTTTTCGTTATTGCTTTACCAGCTGTTTCACATGAGGAGTTCGCCAAAAGACCAGTGGGCTTACAAACTCTTTTCTCAACTCGCATATTATCTTCAGGCGGCGGCTGCCATTTGGCAAAAATCTCCGTTTTAACTTTTGAACCAGCAACAGGCTTCTGTCCCGTAGCAGCATCTACTTTCATACTTACCACTCCTGATGGCCTTGTGAAATTATCAATCTTCTTACCCTTTAGCACTTGCTCCGTTATTGCCCGGTAGATAGGTGCCGCACCAGTAATACCCGAGGATAAAGAAGGGTGCATAGGAGAATTATCATTGTTCCCCACCCAGATACCAACGACATAGGAAGGAGTGTAGCCGAAGGACCAGTTGTCAATTTTCATCTCGCTAGTACCCGTTTTTACTGCGATATTTGATTGAAAATTTAGACGATGGGCCCAATAATTACCGTAATCTAAATATTTTGCTGTTGGATCAGCAAGAATATGATTTATCAAATAAGCGTGTTCAGCTTTAACTACTTGCTTGGGTTTTTTTTGAGGTTTATACTCTTCAATAACGTTTCCTTCAGAATCAGTAACCTTCAGGACTACAACCGGTGAAACCTGCCTGCCACTATTACCTAAAATCGCGTAAGCGTTAGCTAATTCAATTAATTTTATCGCACCTCCGCCCAAAGTCAGTGAGAGCCCGTATTGATCAGGATTGTCAAGGGTAGTGATACCAAAATCCTTCAAGGTGGCAATCATACCAGAAACACCATTAACACCTAACATCTTAACGGCTGGTACGTTGCGGGAACTACCTAAAGCCACTCTTACAGGCATTGGCCCACCAAAGCAATCGCAGTAGTTACCTGGCGCATAACCTCCACCAAAATCTGTCTTCACATCAATAAACATCGTTGCCGGGGTATACCCATTTTTAAACCCAGTAATGTAATTAAATGGCTTTAGTGCCGAACCAGGCTGTCTCAACCCTTGAGTAGCAACATTGAAATTACCTTGGATATCTTTGGCAAAGTAATCTTTTGAACCGACCATAGCCAATATCTCGCCTGTCTTTGTATTTTCTATCACCGCCGCAGCATTACTCATACGTAAGGCCGCACCGTTTGCTCCAACTTCGTCGGCTATAATTTTTTGGGCCATATTCTGCAGTTTTATATCCAAGGAAGTAGTAACTCTTAAACCGCCTTCCTGAACTGCTCTCGCGCCGTATTTTTCCTCAAGATAATTCTTGACATGAATTGAAAAATGAGGTGCTTTAATATTTTGGCCGAAAGCAGCAAATTTTACTTTTGCTAGCTCTTGGGCCGCTTTTTCTTCCTGCTCTTTGGTGATATAATCATCTTCTCTCATCCTTCTTAAGACATCTTTTGTTCGTTCAATGTAAGCCTGCGGGTCTGGACCAAACGGGGAATACGCAGTTGGTGATTGAGGAAGACCGGCTAAAATAGCACTTTCAACTAGGCTTAGTTCCCAAACGTGTTTAGCAAAGTATTGATTTGCAGCTGCTTCGGAACCCCATGCCGTACCACCATAAGGAATTTCGTTTAAGTACATCTGTAAGATCTCATCTTTCGTGTAACGCCTTTCTATTTGAATTGAGAGTATAAATTCTTTAATTTTCCTAGTCACCGTACGCTCAGGTGTTAGCAAAGCATTTTTCACTAGCTGCTGAGTAAGCGTGGAGGCTCCTGTAACCTTTTTCTCAAAGATAGCTCCTCTAATTGCCCGGGCTATTCCAAATACATCGAAACCCCTGTGTTTATAGAAATTCTTATCCTCAATTGCTACAGTAGCGTTTCTTAGATCCTTAGGAATTTTATCGAACTTCACCAAGGTTCTATTTTGCTCGCCAAAAACATTATACAGCAGAACTCCGTTGCGATCATAAATTTTGGTTGCTTGTTGAAAATTGTGCTCGGAAAGTTTATCTGGAGAAGGTAGGTTTCGGGCAAAGAAACCAAAAGCTACCGCTGTGCTTATTAGAAACAGTATGAATAATACAAAACCAACGGTAGCCAAACCGCTAACTACTCTCAGTTTAAGCCGCCGGGATTTCCTCCGCGATAATATTTGCTTAATCCTCGGAGGAACTGATGTAAAAGAAGGGTTCATAGCGTCTTCGCTGTTGTATTTTACCACAAAAGGTCTTATTATGGGAAGAATGAGCGATTTCAATCAAATCCTCTTACGATTTGTAGACTCGGTGTATCCTTCCAAAGATAGCCTCCTGGAAAAACTAGGTAGAGGCGATAAGCTGCGTATATACCATGGGATAGACCCAACCAGCCCACGAATACATGTAGGCAATGCTGTCTCCCTACAATTGTTGAAGAAGTTTCAAGATGAGGGCCACAAAGTAATTTTGGTATTCGGTGACTTTACTGGTTTGATTGGCGACCCCTCAGGCCGGGACACCCAACGCTCCCCTTTAACTAAAAAACAGGTTGGTGACAACTGCGCATCCTACAAAGAGCAGGTACGAAAGATTCTTGATTTTTCAAACAATCCACCAGAGATTGTTTACAATTCAAGCTGGTGGAAAAAAATGAAATCAGCCGAGTTTTTTCAAATACTTTCACATTTTACTCTGGCCCAGCTTATGGAAAGAGATCTTTTTGAAAGAAGGATCGAAAAAGATCAACCTATTGCTTTATCAGAGTTTCTATATCCAATTTTGCAAGGTTACGACAGCGTCGCCTTAGATACAGATGCAGAGCTGGGAGCGACAGATCAAACCTTCAACATGCTCATCGGACGTGAAATGCTTAAGATATTTAAGCGAAAGGAGAAATTTGTTCTTACCACACCGCTTTTAGAAGGCCCCGACGGGGCAAAGATGAGTAAAAGCTACGGTAACACGATCGACATAACTGCACTCCCTGATGACATGTTCGGCAAGCTGATGTCAATCAAGGACAACCTTATGGAGAAATATTTTACCTTGACGACTGATCTCGATCGAGAAGAGGTTAAAGATACTTTGGCTAAGTCAAAACCGATAGATGCGAAGAAAAGGTTGGCTTATGAAGTGGTTAAAATTTACCATGGCGAGACTGCGGCGAAAAAGGCACAGTCTGGGTTTGAAAGAGCATTTCAAAAAAGGGAAGGAGCAGCCCAGATTATAACCATCCATCAACCACGTTCAATATTACCACTATCCTATGCATCTTTAACCACCAAAGTAGGAATAACTTCCAGCATATCTGAAGCTGTCCGTTTAGCAGAAAATAAAGGCTTGAAATTTAATGGAGAAATTGTAAAGAAACCGCGAAATAAATTGAGCAGAGAAGTAGGTGCCGAAACCATTATTGATATAGGGAAAAGAAAATCTGTTAAAATAATTTGGGGGCAGAAATGAATTACATCAGCAAGCAAAAATGGATTTGGATAATTATCACTATTCTAGTTATTAGCGGACTTGTACTTATCCAATTTTTCTACATATTTAGCACCGGAATTTAGCCAATGGGCCCCAACACACCAATAGAGCAAGTACCTAAAGTAGGTTCGATTTTCGTTAAAAGGCTGAAGAGGTTAAAAATAGCAAGCGTAGAAGACCTCGTACATCATTACCCCTTTAGGTACGAAAATCTGGGGACGCCGACAAAAATAAGTGAAATACCTCTGGGCAACGTAGCATCAGCAAGCGGAGAAGTTTGGCAGATAAAAAATGTAAGAACCCGCTACGGAAAAAGCCTCGCTTTAGCTACAATAAATGATGGCTCAGCAAGTATTGAAGCCGTTTGGTTCAATCAACCATTCCTCATAAAAACTATTAAGCAAGGCGCTAAAATAGGCTTGGCTGGTAAAGTAGGCTTGTTTTCCCATCGCCCCACATTTATTAATCCTGAGTATGAGGTATTAGGCAGCAAGGCGACTAGCAGAAGAAGTTTACACACTAGGGGATTTGTGTCCATCTATCCAGAAACTGCGGGAATTACTTCCAAATGGCTTCGGGCTAGGATAAAAGAAACCCTCCCAACCATCTTGCCAAGAATAGGGGAAACCTTACCCAGGGATTCTCTAACTAGGAATACTCTTATACCGCGAAAACAAGCAATTTGGCAAATCCACTTCCCAGAAAACAAGAAGCAAATAGATTCTGCAAGACGCAGGCTAGCTTTCGATGAACTTTTAATTACTCATATCGCGGCTTTGGAACGGAAATCCACTTGGACAAGAAACATCAGCGGGATAAAATTAGCGGTTCAACAAGAAAAAGTTTTATCACTTATTTCCAACCTTCCTTTTAGGTTAACCAACTCTCAGAATAAAGTCTTGAGGGAAATATTGAATGATTTAACCGGCGAAAAACCCATGAATCGCTTACTTCAGGGTGATGTCGGTAGTGGCAAAACAGTTATCGCCGCAATAGTAGCTTATGTCCTTTTTTTGAATGGATACCAAACTTCCCTCATGACCCCAACTGAAATACTTGCGGTTCAACATTTTAATACACTAAGAACCATCCTATCACCACTTGGTGTAAAAGTATCCATTCAAACTTCTGGTATAAAAAGAGAAGAGCCATTCGATGTATTGATAGGTACTCACGCGTTGATAACAAAAAGTACAAGTTTTGATAATCTCGCATTGGTAGTTATTGATGAGCAGCATCGCTTTGGTGTTGAACAAAGAGCCAGACTACGAGTGAGGGGTAATACTCCCCATGTACTAACGATGACTGCGACCCCAATTCCTCGCAGTCTTGCTCTAACTTTATACGGAGACCTTGATGTTTCTAGCCTGAACGAGCTTCCCGAGGGGCGAAAACGAGTCAAAACTTTTGTTGTACCACCAGTTAAAAGAAGCAAAGCGTACCAATTTATAAGAGAAAATACTCTAAAAGGTCAACAGGCTTTTATTGTTTGTCCTTTTATTGAACCCTCCGAAACTTTAGCTAGTGTCAAGGCCGCTAGGCAGGAGTATGAACGTTTAACTAAAGAAATTTTCCCGGATCTTTCGCTTGGCCTATTACACGGCAGATTAGCCTCTTATGAAAAGAAAAAAACAATTGACGATTTCAGGAACAACCGACTGAGCATTTTAGTCTCCACGCCAGTTGTGGAGGTAGGAATTGACATCCCAAATGCAAGCATAATGATGATTGAAGCTGCAGAAAGATTTGGTTTGGCCTCACTTCACCAACTTCGAGGTAGGGTGGGACGAAGTGCCCAGCAGTCATACTGCTTTTTATTCCCCGAAAGTGTGAGTAAACAAGTCCTGCAGCGCCTACGAGCTTTAGAAGAACACCATCTCGGTTTAACACTGGCTGAGATAGATTTAAAAATGCGTGGTCCAGGACAAATTTACGGCACTGCTCAGTCAGGAATTCCTAGCTTTAAGATCGCTAACCTAACTGATTTACCCTTAATTTTAACCGCAAGGCAGGAGGCTGCGTATATTTCTACGCATCATGATTTGAAAAAATTACCATCCTTGAAGCGGGAGATTAAAAAACGAAGTTTAGTACCACCCGACTAGAAATTGACATCACAAGCAGACTATCTTTATAATCATCTGTATGGCAGCGCAACCAAAGAAAAAAATGTCAAAAGCTCGTAGCGGCAAAAGATGGGCAACAAAAAAATATTCTCTACCAAAATTGATTAGCTGCCCAAAATGTGGCAGCCGAAGTATTAGCCACCGAATGTGCCCAAATTGCGGCTACTACAAACAGACATTAGTCTTTGAACCAAAACAAACAACAAAAGTTAGCAAGGTGTCCAGCAGAGAAAGAGAATGAAACAAAAACTCGATCCACGCCACCAAGCCCGTGTAACTGCACTCCAGGCTCTGTTTGAATGGAGCTTCAACTCAACTGATGTCGAAACGATCGTGAAAAGAGATGTCTACGAATACGTACAAATTGGCACACCGGGCAAAAAAGGTGTTGATATTGATAAGCCATTGGCGCTTTTTATCACCCAAGGAGTAACAGAAAACCTAGACACGATTGATAAAATCATTGAAACATGTGCATCGGAATGGCCCATTGCCCAAATAGCAAAGGTAGACCTAGAGATACTGAGGATAGCGATTTTCGAACTTTATATCGCCAGGAATGTCCCACCTAAAGTAGCAATAGACGAGGCCGTAGAACTGGCGAAAGAATTTGGTGGGGAAAACTCATCTAAATTTGTTAATGGAGTATTAGGCACTGTAGTTCGGCAAATGACGCCAGAAACCGAAGAAAAAAAACCTAACCGTAAGATTACTCCTTCTAAGAAGCAGAGCGTTTCAAAAGTGGAGGAGGGAAAATGAGTGAAGAAATACTTGCTCGTCTCAAAAAGGTTGTCTCTTCCCAACTTGGAGTAGAAGAGTCCGAAATTAGAGAAGAATCTCACCTGCAGGAAGATTTAAACGCCGATCCGCTTAGTATTGCCGATCTTATTGTTAATCTCGAAGGTGAATTTGGAATCAAAATATCCCAAGACCAAGCAATCGAATTTAAGAGTGTCGGAGACATCTTAAACTTTATTTCTGATCAAACTGGCGATATTTAACTATATAAGTGATCACACGCTGGCTCTAAACCAGTTTTTGCAAGTACGGAGCAGGACGGTAGAGAGTGTAAAATCATCAAGAAAATTTTTTGAGTTATGAAAGAATTTAAGGAACCGAACTTAAATAGGTTAGAAAAATCTTTAAGAATTGAATTTGAAGACAAGCATCTGCTAAAGACAGCTTTCACTCACCGTTCGTATCTAAATGAGCATCCAGAAGCATCTCTACCTCACAACGAAAGGTTGGAATTTCTAGGCGATGCCGTGCTTGGATTGATAGTTTCAGAGCATCTATACAAAAAATATCCGACCCATCCAGAAGGAGATTTGACTAATTTTCGCTCATCCCTCGTGAATGCAAAGATGCTCTCGAAGACCGCTGCTACCTTAAATTTAGGTCAATATCTATATTTGTCAAGGGGGGAAGAAGCCACTGGCGGTCGAAAAAGACAATACATTCTCGCCAACACACTTGAAGCCTTAATCGGAGCAGTTTACCTAGATCAAGGTACGGATAAGGCAAAAAAATTTGTCGAGAGTAACCTCTTAACATATCTTGACGAAATAATCCAAAAAAAACTTTATAAAGATTTTAAGAGCCTGCTTCAAGAAAAATCTCAAGAAAAATTAGGGGTAACCCCAATTTATAAAATCATCGAGGAGAAAGGTCCCGACCATGCAAAAATCTTCGAAACTGCAGTATACCTTGGCAATAGAAAAACTGCTGAAGGGATAGGCAACAGCAAACAATCAGCCGAACAAGAAGCCGCAAAAGCTGCGCTTGCAAATTGGAAAGAAAATAAATAAAATAGCACTCTCTATGGTAAAGATCAGACTTCTAAGAACTGGAGCAAAGAAACGAGCAAAATTTCGTATTGTCGTAGCGGACGAACAGTCGAAAAGAAACGGTCGATTTATTGAAAATATTGGTCATTATAACCCAACTACGGATCCAGCGGAGGTAGAAATAGCAAGGGAACGCTACCTTTATTGGCTATCGGTCGGAGCCAGGCCAACTAAGACTGTATTTGATTTGTTTAAAAAATATGAGGCAACTCGTCGAGTTCCTAGCTAAAAACATCGTGTCTGCCCCTGAGAGCGTTAAAACCCAAGAGTCCCAAGAAGGCTCCCAACAAATAATTAAGCTTTCGGTGGCACCTGATGATATGGGTAAAATAATCGGAAAATCGGGACGAGTAATAAAAGCCATCCGTGCATTATTGAAAATAAAAGCTATCAAGACGGGCAAGCGAGTTTATCTTGAACTTTCTGAAGCACCTTAGCTAATGATCCAATTTGATATTCTTACTCTTTTTCCAGATTTTTTTAAGACACCACTTTCTTCTAGTCTGACCGCGAAAGCAATAAGTAAGGAAATTTTGGCCGTCGAGGTACATGATATTCGTAAATTTGGCAAAGGCAAAAGAAGACAAGTAGATGACCGCCCCTTTGGTGGTGGTCCTGGGATGGTTTTAAAACCAGACTGTTTGGCGGATTCTTTAAAGCAAGTGGCCGCACAAGGACAAAAAAAGCTAAAGGAGGCAAAACCACATGTAATATTTCTTGATCCAGGTGGTAGGGCCTTCAATCAAGAAAGAGCGCAGGGCTTGGCTAGAAAGAGATGGATAATATTAATCTGCGGCCATTATGAAGGAGTCGATGAACGGTTTAAAGAGCTTTTCGTTGACGAGGAAATTTCAATTGGCGACTATATTCTATCCGGCGGCGAGACGGCGGCTCTTGTATTAGTTGATACGATCGCAAGACTAATCCCTGGCTTTCTCGGTAAGAGTGACTCGGCAGTTTTTGAATCATTTTCGAAGGCCAAACTGGATGGTAAAAAGGTGTTGTTACTCGATTACCCAGTCTACACGAGGCCAGAG
>DASVHF010000018.1:0-2435 GCA_036382695.1 Candidatus Nanoarchaeia archaeon
CCTAAAACCAGAAAGACTAATCCTAGCGCTAGTATCAACCTAGGTGCTGCCAGCCAAAAAGCTAGTAGGGAAAAACTAAGGGCAGTAACTACCCAGGCAATGTAGGAATCTCTTCTCTCTAGCGCGCTAGGCGACCAAAGCGAAGATAGCTGCCCTCTTTTATATTGAAGGTACAAAACTGCCATTGGTACTGTAGCTACAAAAAGACCAAGTATAAGCCACAACATTTTTTGCGCAGTGGCAATTTCTTGAACCCAAACCGCTACTGCAATAGTAGCTAAGGAAGTAATAGCTGGATTGAAAATCTTTGTGATCGCGGTGGCCAAAACCTGCATAGGTTTATTCTAACATAATTAACCGCCATACGAGGACAGTATAAAAGTTTACATCGTTTAGCTAGCCAGAAGTTGGCTAGCGCAGGACGCAAGAATACCTGAGAAACCAAGAAACTCGCAGGTTTCGAAGGAAGTATGAAGCGGCTATTAAAGAATCCTGCTGAAGCAGGATATTATTAAAATAGGATCGCTCCATACTGCGGAATTTTCATAGGAACTTTGCGACGCAGAACGCGAAGCGGTCTATTCCTTTGTATTCCCGCGTCCTTATTTCAACAACTTACGAATACGACCTCAACGATTAGTTAATTCTTTAAGCTTGAGCGCGTTTTGAATGGCATACGCGTTGACATCGTTGTTGAAATAAGCATATACATCCAAACCCTCACCCAGCCAGCTGTTTATCTTCTCCGCCCATTCTTTCAATATTTTGTCTGGGTAGTTTGAGGAGTAAAGAAGCCCAGGTCCGTGGAACCGTAGGTAAACAAATTCGCTCGTTACTACTTCGGCCGCCGGCCATCTACCGGCAGAATCTTGCATGACAAATCCGGCTTTATATTTTCGTAAAAGATCGTAAATTTCCTTGTCAAGCCAACTTTCGTGACGAAATTCAAAAGCAAATCTGGGTCTTTGTGCGGGAAGACAACCTGATTTTTGAGTCTCCATTGGCACAAGCGAGTCTTTTTGTTTGGGTAAACTACTTACCTTTATTTCGCGCGGATTTGGAGACGACGAAAATCGCTGGTCGCCGACCTCAGCACAAATTTCTAAAAAATCTTCCAGCCTTTCCTTGTTGGCGTGAAGATTTGGTGGTAGCTGCACCAATACAACCGATAGTTTTTTCTCAAGACCTGCTGCCTCGTGTAAAAACAACTCCAGTGGTTCCTCGGCATTATTCAATTTCAAATTTTGAGTAATATATTTACTTAATTTGGTGGAAAATACGAACCTATCAGGAGTTTTTTTGTTCCAATTTTCAAAGGTATTTCGGTGAGGTAGGTGGTAAAAGCTAGCATTTAGCTCAACGGTGACGAAGCTCTTTGCGTAATACTCTAGGCGTTGCTCTGGCTTGATATTCCTAGGGTAAAACTCCCCCCACCAATCTTCATAGACCCACCCACTTGTTCCAATAAAAACTTTTGTCATGACTTTTTTAAAGTTAATAATTTACATCAAAACTTGAAAATTCTCCGGCTGCGTTTTCCCAACTTGTTTCAACCTTTTCAACTTTTGCTAAAGATGGTCCTTGCTTTGTCCAAGTGACGAGATTCTCAAGCTTTTCTTTCTCCCCTTCAGCTACGATTCGGACAGTCCCATCAGGTTCATTTTTCACCCATCCAGTTAGCCCCAAATCTCTAGCAACCTCAATCGTGCTAAAACGAAAGCCAACATAATGCACGTCTCCAAAAACGCGGATATTTACTCTTTTCATATAAACTAAATTCTAGGCCAGAGAAGATTTGGTGGCAAGAGGTTACAAACAAGTGCGGCCGAAGAAATTTTCCACAACATTAATATCCAGGCTATTGATTACACTATCAGCATTTAGATCCCAACGCTGTGAATAGTTGACCTGCCCCTTACTAGAACCAAATCGATACACTGGAGCGGTAAAACTACCGATATCCCCAATATTTATCGCCTTGTCATCATCAAAATCAGGGGGCCATTTATCATCAGCCTCATCATTTGCCGTATTTGTCAGGGCGCAGGCTTTACGGGGATCTGTACCAACAAAAAGTTCAACTCTGTTGATAAAACCATCCCCATCGGTATCAGCATCAAGATTCAATACTTCATAACTAGCACCCTTGCGGTTGTTACCCTCATTTGATTCTGATACCTGACAGTAGACATCGACCATCACATTTACTGGGTGGATACCTGCTTGGGTAGTTGATTGCACCGTGAAGCTCCCATTAAATGATTGGCTTGCACCAGCTGCCAGAGAGTTGGAAGAAAATTTTTGCTGGGAACCTTCTGGAGTACAGCTAGTGAAGTCTCCAATTCTGTAAATGGTGCTGAAAGCACCGGCTGAGATGTTGCCTTGGTTTTTTATAGTCATACTCACACTGACTTTTTCGCCAGGCAAGTAGCTTT
>DASVHF010000019.1:0-3742 GCA_036382695.1 Candidatus Nanoarchaeia archaeon
ACCCTACGTGATGCCTATGAAAAAGGCTTTGTGGAGACTCTAGGGGGCTTTAAAAGGTATGTTCTGGAGCTAAGAAGCAACAATCAGGTTGTACGCAAGCTTGGTGAGCGTATTGCGGTTAATTCTCCTATTCAAGGCACAGCAGCAGATATTATTAAAAAGGCGATGGTTGGGATCAGTAACAAGTTACAAGTAACAGGTAACAAGACAAAGATGATTTTGCAGGTGCATGATGAGTTGGTTTTCGAAATTCCCGAGGATGAATTAAAGCAAGTTGCGCCGATAATAAAACAAATAATGGAAACCGCATTTCCGCTTTCTGTACCCCTTGTTGTTGAATTAAAAGTAGGGAAGAATTGGGGCCAGATGAAACCACTCAAGATTTGATCCTTATAATCTGTTTTTCCAGTGGTAAAATAAAACAAATAAGCAGATTGAAAACCTGCGTAGAGGAGGAGAGGTGAGACGCGACAGAGGGTACCTTCAAATTCAGCAGACCCAGATTGACGGTCTGAAGGTCAGCTTCATTCGTCAGGGAAAAGGTCCTAGCTTGGTGATTGTACCTGGCCTGTTTCAACATCTCAACGGTCTTCGACACCTAGTCAACTGTCTTTCTGAACACTTTGACGTGACTTTGCTGGCGACGCCTGGGAGCGAAGGCAGCAGTCTCTTACCAAGATATGATCGGGAGACAGTTTGCTGGTGGTTCGAAGAAACCCTTGAGAAGCTTGGAATTCGGCGAGCCATCATAGTGTCCGTCTCGATCGGGGCGGCCCTAGCACTGCTAGCTCTTGCTGACTCAAAGAAGATCCAGGCCACAGCTTATGTAGTCCATGAGCCAGTTGTTCGGGTGCAGGATGCCCAATTTTGGCTGAGATGGCTACACCAGGTGGATCGCTTTCTTTGGGAGAAGCGGGCAGGCTTCGTTTCAATTGGATTTCTGTGGGTAGTTAGGGCAGCGTTTGCCCACGTGTTGAGGCGAGGTTGGGCAAAGGCTCTTCTGAAGACCCCCTTGTGTAGTCTTTCGGACATGGCCAAGCTTCTCCACGAAGGGTCGATTCACAGACTCGCCCGACCAGTCAGCGAGAAAGTCCCAACCATGGTAGTGGCGGGGGAGAGAAAGAGCCGATTGTTGCTAAACTACAGCTCCATGAAGCAAGTGATGGAGTCAATGAAGGCGCAGGCCCAGGCTATTTTGGCAAGAGCCCGGCACTTCCTCCGCCGTCCTGATCAGGAGAATTTTGCTGCCCAGATCATCCAGTTTGCCCAGCAGCGAGGTTTACTTGAAAGGAAGAGCGAGAACTCACAGTAGCTGCCCCAAATCCTTTTAAGGAGGCGGGGCGGCGCCCACTTTTTATGTTAAAATATCTCCGATGCCAGAACTTCCTGAAGTCGAGACAATCAAACGGGATATCGAAAGTAGCCTGATTGACCACAAAATATTGGATGTTTGGACGGATTGGGGAAAGATGCTCAAGTCAGACCCGGAGACATTCAAAAAAGCAGTTGTTGGGAAGAAATTTGGCTCTGTTGGTAGACGTGCCAAACTTCTTATCTTTCACGTTGATTCGATTCCGCTTGTTACCCATCTTAAACTCAGCGGACGGCTGCTTTATCGTAATCAGAAAGATCCTATTGATAAATTCACCCATGTTGTTCTCAAATTGGATAAAGATAAGGAACTACGTTTTGCTGATATGCGCAAATTTGGTTGGATGAGGGTTTTGAAAGATGAAGGAGAACTTGACGAACTCCTTAGCGAATTCGGTATTGAGCCTTTCACGCCCGAATTTACTTTAGAAAACTTCTCACGGATTTTAAAAAGCAGGAAAACAGCGATTAAGCCACTTCTTATGGATCAATCGCAAATTGCTGGGGTGGGTAATATTTACGCTGATGAGAGTCTTTGGTGTGCGAGGATTCACCCGTTACGCCCGGCAAATTCGTTGAGCGAAGAAGAAATAAAGGATCTATTTAGTTGTATTCAAGATTCCCTACGATCTGGTATAAAAGATAGAGGTACGAGTGTCGATATGTACCTAGATTTATTTGGGCAGAAAGGGGAGCACGAGAAGAATTTGAAAATCTTTAGAAGAGACGGCTCACCTTGTCCTAGGTGTGGGTCTGAAGTCAAAAAAATCCGTGTTGGAGGTAGAGGTACGCACTTTTGCCCCAGTTGTCAAAAAAGATGATACATAAACTGGAGATTTCAGTTGTAGTTCCAGCCTACAACGAAGAGAAGTACATAGCAGATTGTTTGCAATCACTAGAAAATCAAACCTTTCCAAAGAATAGTTATGAAGTAATTGTTGTCGATAACAACTCGACTGATAAGACGAGGAAAATCGCTGAAGAATTTGGAGCCCGCGTTGTTGGCTGTCAAGTTCAAGGCGTGGCTGCAGCCAGAGCAGTTGGGAGCGAGGCTGCATATGGTGAAATTATCGCTGGGACAGATGCAGATACCCAGGTACCACCGGCGTGGCTAACCAAGATCGCCACTCATTTTCAGGAAGATTCAAATTTGGTTGGTTTGACGGGACCAACCTATTTGAACGATACTAACCGTCTTTTTTCAAAATTTTCATTTCTTTCCTTCGATATTTTTCAAAGATTCAATTTTCTAGCCGGCAAACCAACCTTTTCTGGCTTCAACTACGCTGTCAGAAAAGACGCGTATGAAGAAATCGGCGGATTCAATACAAATCTAGAGTCTGCAGAGGATATCGACCTTTCATTTAGGCTCGCAAAGATAGGGAGTGTGAAATATTGCTCTGACGTAGTTGTCTACACGTCAGCTAGAAGGATAAAGAGAACACCTTTTGAGTTTTTTCGCCACAATATGAAAAACTACTATTTGATGCTAAGAAAGAAAGAACCGGAGCCATTTGAACCTATAAGGTGAGAGAGTTACTATTAGACAAATTGTTACACAGATATATAATATGATCTAAACTTATAGTAGGGGTTTTTCATGAAAATTGGATTTTTTACAGATGGATATTTACCTCAACTAGATGGCGTCGGCCAAAATTTAGCGACTTTGGCGAGAGCGCTTAGAGCGGTTGGTCAGAAAGTTTATGTAGTTGCACCAAAACACCCAAACTACAAAGATAATGATCAAGACGTCTTTCGTCTTCGTTCTGTACGAGTATACAAAAATCCAGAATGGCGAATGGCGCTACCTATTCCCGAAAAGGATTTTCAAAAAGCAGCCAAAATTTCTTTTGATATTATCCATGGCCATGCTGGCGGCTCGGTTTCATTTCTTGGTTTTGAAATCGCCCGCCGGAAAAATATTCCCTACGTTTTCACCTACCACACGTTGTGGAACCGTTACACTCATTACATCCTCAAAGGAAAAGTGCTGACCCCAAAGATAATGGAGATGGCCAGTAAAATTTATTGCAATATGTGTACGGCAATTATTGCACCTACCAAAAGAGTGAAGAAGGAGCTCGTTAGTTATGGTGTGACCAAACCTATTTATGTTGTGCCAGGTGGGCTTGAACTCTCCCGCTTTAGAAATGTTTCGACAGGTTTTTTAAGGAAAAAATGGCACTTACCCGAAGATGCTTTAGTGGTACTTTATGTTGGTCGGTTGGGGAAAGAAAAAAGCGTAGATCTGGTAATTAAAAGTTTTGGTTTGGCGGCAAGAAAAATAAAAACAGCCAGATTAGTGATTGTCGGTGATGGTCCGGAGAGGCAACGATTAGAGAAGTTAATAAAGAAGATACATATATCA
>DASVHF010000020.1:0-28894 GCA_036382695.1 Candidatus Nanoarchaeia archaeon
TCTGAGACTGGTTGGCAGATTGCGTGCGAAATGGCCGAGCTCGTCTTCTGCGTTGAGTTCGACACCATAGCCGGTCCGACCCACGTAGGTGACAAGATAGCCTACGACTTGGGACTGGCATTACTCCTGAACAAAGGACGCAACGTCGGACGCTTCTACGCTCAGGAGAGTGCCGAGGAAGGTACTCGCAGCTTCCCACGTCAGACCGGTTCGGTAGCAGGTATGCGCGTTTTGGTGGTTGACGACGTCCTGACTACCGGCGGCACCATCGACGAGACCATCGAGGCAGTCCGTAAGGACGGTGGTACACCCGTCGCGGTCGCAGTAGTCTGTAACCGAAGTGAGTTCCGCGGCGAGTTCAAGGGGTTTCCGCTGCTCGAGCTAATGTACGTGCCTTTTGAGGCTTGGAAACCCGAGCAGTGCCAAGCCTGTGTCGAAAGGGTGCCTGTCTATACAGAAGTGGGCCACGGCAAGGACTTCCTCAAGGAGTACGGCGAAGACCCTGCTGGATGGCCGGCGAACCGGAAGTAACACGGGCAGTACGGAGTTTGGAGAGAGAACGACCCCGCAACGGTAATTCGGGTAACCGAATGGCTGATGCGGGGTTCCTCTTTTTGGGGAGAAGATTGGGTTAGCGTAAGCGCAGCATTTGAGAGTACCCAAACTACCTTCGCGGAGCGAATGAGTTTGGTTACGGAGAATGCTATAATTATTTTTATGGAGAAAAAATTCTCAAACAAAGACGTTGCGCAGCTTCTGAGAAATGTTTCCGCTGCTTATCAAGTGAAAGGCGCCAGTTCCTTCCAAATCCGAGCTTATGATCTAGCAGCGGACGCCGTAGAACATGCTAGTAGTGACGTGCGAGCACTTTGGGAAACGGGAGATCTCGACAAAATTCCAGGTGTAGGCAGCCATATTGCCAATTACCTAGATGAGTATTTTACCAGTGGGGAAGTGAGACATTTTAAAACAGTCTTCAAAGATATTCCCGATTCTATGTTTGAGCTTCTTAGAGTACCCGGGATTGGACCAAAGACCGCTTATAAACTAGCAAAAACCGGTGTTGCAAATACTCAGGATTTGGAAAAACAAATAAAAAGTAGAACGTTGCTTGACAAAGGTTTTGGGCAAAAGGTGCTGGATAACATCTTGCGAGGTGTAGAAGAATTTAAAAGAAGATCAGATCGTATTCTCCTCCCGGTTGCTTGGGGTGTAGCCTCGCAAGTTATTGAATATTTAAAGAAAAATAAGAATGTGACTAACGCCGATCCTTTAGGTAGCCTGCGTCGAAAAGTCGCTACAGTCGGCGATATTGATATTTCCGTAGCTTCGGATGACCCAAAGTCTGTGGTTGAACATTTCCTCAAATTTCCTGGCAAAGAACGAGTGGTTGAGGCGGGAGAACGAACGGCTACAATTTCAGTTGATGGCGGGATTCGGATTGATTTAATGATCCAACCACCAGAGCGTTACGGTTCGCTTCTTCAACATTTTACGGGTAGTAAACACCACAATATTCATATTCGAAGAATCGCTAGAGAAAAAGGTTTATCACTTTCCGAATATGGAATAAAGCTAGTCGAAGAAAAAGGCGCTCAATTTTCCCAAGATACGTTTTTTAAGTGTGAAACCGAGCAAGAATTTTACAGAAAGCTGGGTATGGGTTACATCGAGCCAGAACTGCGGGAAGATCAAGGAGAAATTGAAGCAGCTATGGCGGGGAAATTACCAGATTTAATTAGATTGGAAGATATAAGAGGTGATCTGCACACGCATTCGTCTTGGAGCGATGGACAAGATTCCATAGCCGATATGACGAAAGCTGCGTCTTCTTTCGAAAGGGAATATATTGCTTTGACTGACCATTCCTATCCAAGTTTAAACTATGAAAAAAGACTCAAGGAGATAGAACAATATAATTACTCGCAAGATAATATTAGAGTAATTTCTGGACTCGAAGTAAATATAAATGCCGATTATAACTTGCAAATAACAGATGATATATTAGCGAAACATGACATTATTTTTGTTTCCATCCATACTAGTTTTCGTCAATCAAAAGATGAAATGACTCAGAGGATAGTCAGGGCAATGGAAAACCCTCACGTAGATGCACTCGCCCATCCAACAGGCAGGCTTCTTCTAGAAAGAGAAGGTATCGAGGCGGATTGGGAAAAGATATTTAAACGAATTGGGCAACTGGGTAAATTTTTGGAGATAGACGGGTACCCAAACAGGCTCGATTTACCTGATAATTTAGTGAAAGAAGCGAAAAGATTCGGTGTAAAATTTACAGTTGATACGGATTCGCACCGAACGGAACATTTGAAACTGATGGAGTATGGCGTTTCTGTTGCTAGGCGCGGTTGGCTACAAAAAGAAGATGTTATAAACACCTTGCCCTATCCCAAACTTAAAGATATACTTGGCATTAGAGATTAACGGACTAGTTTATTGGTTAATTAGTTTTAACTGATAATTATTAAATTGAGAGGAGGTGTAAGATATGTGGCCTTTTTTGATTGTTGTGGCAGTAATTGTTGTTTTAGCCTTGCTTGTATTAGGGGTTTATAACGGTTTAATTACAGCGAGAAATAGGGTGAAAGAATCTTGGAGTGGGATTGATGTTCAACTAAAAAGACGTTCGGATCTGATCCCAAACCTGATCGAGACAGTCAAAGGTTACGCAAAGCATGAAAGAGCTGTTTTTGAAAATGTTACAAAGGCTAGAAGCGCACTACTTGGGGCGGATACTGCTAAAGCAGCAGCTGAGGCGGATAACATGCTGACTGGGGCTCTCAAATCTCTTTTCGCTGTAGCGGAAAACTACCCGGAACTTAAAGCAAGTGAAAATTTCAAGGAGCTACAAAAGGAACTCTCTGATACTGAAACTAAGATTGCAGCTAGTAGACAGTTCTACAACTCTAATGTCTTAGACTACAATAATAAACTACAGGTTTTCCCAAATGTACTAATTGCTAACACGTTTGGATTCAAACCTGAGGAATTCTTTGAAGCGGAAGAAGAAGCCAAAACTCCAGTCAAAGTAAAGTTCTAACTGCCCGATCTTAAAATCTAATAGCGGTTCCGACGATACACAATATCAACCTTCGGTCGATGTGTAAATTGCTAAAGATAGACTGAAGTAATTAATTATGGTGCCGACAATTTACAATCAAATTGATTCAAATCGGATGAAGACATTTATTTTAATGCTGGGTTTTTCTATTTTTATTGTTGTTGTGGCTTATATTTTAGTTCTGGCTTTGGGTTACGAGGGTCCTGGAGCTTTGGGTTTTGTCGGAATTATTCTTATTATCTCAGGCTTTATTAATCTTGGAGCATATTACTGGTCAGATAAATTGGTTTTGGGTATGAGCGGGGCAAGGCCGATTGAGAAAAAAGATAATCCGGATCTTTATAGAATTGTTGAAAACTTAACTATTGCAGCAGGTTCCCCACTGCCAAAGATTTATGTGATTGACGACCCAGCTCCCAATGCTTTTGCAACAGGCCGCGATCCGAATCATGCAGCGATTGCCTTCACGACTGGTATTCTGAACCGATTAGATAAATTAGAACTTGAGGGTGTTGCAGCACACGAACTTTCACACGTCCAAAATTATGATACAAGACTTATGAGTATTGTTGTAATTTTGGTAGGGACAGTTGCTCTACTTGCCAATATTTTCTTTCGAAGCTTGTGGTGGGGAGGTGGGGATCGAGATCGTCGGAGTGGCGGCGGGTTAATTTTTGTAGTTGGGATAATTGTTGCTGTTCTAGCACCAATTGCAGCGCAGCTTATCAAACTTGCCGTATCCAGGAGAAGAGAGTTTTTAGCAGATTCTTCTGGGACTCTTCTCACGAGGAACCCCGAAGGGTTAGCCAGCGCCCTTTTGAAAATTAGCAGCGATACAGTGGTTTCAAAACAAGCAAATCCGGCCAACGCTCACCTTTTTATCATCAGCCCGTTTAAAGGGGAGCAGGCAAAAAGTTGGATAGCCGGTTTATTCAGAACCCACCCGCCTGTTGAGGATAGAGTAAAAGCACTACGGTCTTCCGTTGGAGCGAGCTTATGAGAAAGAAGTTAACACTTTCTGAAGTAAAACACGTTGCTACCTTGGCAAATTTGCCGCTTGAAGCTTCGGAATTAACAACATTTTCAAAGCAGCTTTCTGAAGTAATTGACTATAACATGACGCTTCTAGCCAAGGTTGATACAAAAGATATTGAGCCAACAGCCCACGTGACCGGGGCGAAAAACATTCAACGTCCTGACGTTACCGAGCCAGGACTTACCCAAAAAGAAGCCCTGAAAAACTCAAAAAGTGTTCACAACGGGTTTTTCAAAGTTAAAGCAATATTAGAACAGGAATGAGATGGGACTTGAAAAACTAACCATAAAAGAAGCCCACCAAGGGGTAATTGGAAAAAAATTTTCTGCGAAGGAGCTCTCGAGTGAAATTTTTGCCCAAATAAGCAAAGTTGAACCAAAAATCAATGCCTACCTACTGACCACGGAAGAAACCGCACTAAAACAAGCTGAAAAAGTAGATAAACTAATCTCCGAGAATCAAAAGTTAAGTCCATTGGCAGGGAGTCCGGTCGCTATTAAGGACAATATTGTAACCAAGAATACAAGAACAACAGCTGCTTCCAAAGTTCTCAAAGATTTTATACCTCCATATTCTGCAACTGTTTACGAAAAGTTGGAAAATTGCAACACTGTGTTGATAGGAAAAGCGAATTTAGATGAATTTGCTATGGGTGGAAGCACTGAAAATTCAGCTTTCAAGACTACAAAGAATCCATGGGATATTTCTCGGGTTCCTGGAGGTACTAGCGGGGGCCCAGCTGCCGCTGTCGCGTCTGATATGTGTGTTTGGGCTCTTGGAACAGATACAGGAGGAAGTATTCGGCAGCCAGCTAGTTTTTGCGGCGTTGTTGGGATGAAACCAACCTATGGAAGAGTCAGTCGGTACGGTCTTATTGCGATGGCTTCCTCGCTTGATCAAGCTGGACCGATTACGAAGACCGTTGAAGATTCAGCACTAGTTTTAAACGCAATTTCCGGGTTTGACAAATACGACGCAACAAGCGTAGAGAAAGAAGTACCGGATTATACAAAGTATCTGACGGGCGAAGTTAAAGACGTAAAAATTGGCGTCCCAAAAGAGTTTTTTGGAGGAGGAATTGAGACGAACGTAAAAGACGCTGTGATGAGGGCTGTAAAAAGACTAGAAGGGTTGGGAGGGAAAATAGTTGAAATTTCTCTCCCTCGGTCAAAAGAAGCAATTGCAGTTTATTACCTGATTATGCCTTCGGAAGTAAGCTCTAACATGGCCAGATACGATGGAGTCCGTTTTGGCGGAACGAGAGAAAAATTTGGTCCTGAGGTGAAAAGAAGAATTATGCTTGGGACATATGCACTTTCTTCTGGTTATTATGAAGCCTATTATTTAAAAGCAGCGAAGGTGCGCACCCTTATTTCGCAAGAATTCCAAAAAGCATTTAGGCAGGTTGACGTAATTGTTGGTCCTACCTCCCCGGTTCTTCCTTTTAAACTAGGTGAAAGAGTGGAAGATCCCCTGCAAATGTATCTAGCGGATATTCTGACAGTGCCAGTGAATTTGGCTGGATTACCGGGGATGTCGATTCCTTGCGGTTTGGTAGGAGGTTTGCCAGTTGGTTTACAGATCATCGCTAATCACTGGGAAGAAGGGAAAATTTTAAATCTCGCGCACGCATATGAGATTAATTTTCCATTTACGGAAAAGCCGAGGCTTTGAGTTGTCGCTATGAGTCTTCTTGACATTTTTTTCGGTAGGAAGAGAACAGTAGAAAAAAGAGGGTTGCTTGGTTCTTTTGACAGAGATCAAATCCAAGTAGGTTGGCAAAAAATTGAAGAGCTAAAAAACGTTGGGAAACCATCTACTTTTCGAGAAGCAGTGGTAGAAGCAGATAAGTTAGTTGATTTCTCTTTAGACAAACTTTTTCCAGGTCGGGAAAATGCGGCGGAAAGGCTGAAAGAGACGAAAGAAATATTTAAATTTAATAGAGAAGATTACGAAAACCTTTGGTACGCACACAAACTCCGTAACGAAATAGTTCACAAGGTTGGGTTTGAGCTCCCGAGCGTTGAGGCTAAGAGGCTTTTGGATTACTTTAAAAAGGCGTTGGAGACGCTAGGCGCATTATAACCTGTTTTGCATGATTTAATAAGTAAATTTATGAAACAATACAAGGCAACTATTGGGCTAGAAATACACGTACAGTTAAAGACAAAATCCAAAATGTTTTGTAGAACAAGCGCAGAATATTTCGGATCGGAGCCAAATGCCCATACTTGTCCAGTATGTTTAGGTTTACCAGGAGCCTTGCCAGTAATTAACGAAGAAGCCATTGCTGCTGCAACAAAATTTGCCCTCGGGCTTAATTGCAAAATCTCGCCAAAGAGTAAGTTTGATCGAAAGAACTATTTTTATCCAGACCTTCCAAAAGGTTATCAGATTTCCCAGTACGATCTTCCAATAGGCACAAATGGATGGTTTGAGGTGGATGGTAAGAGGATTCGAATTAATCGAGCTCACCAAGAGGAAGACACCGGCAAACTAATTCACGCAAGAGTAAAAGGCGCAGAGGCAAGTTTAATAGACTTTAACCGTTGCGGTGTTCCGCTCATGGAAATCGTATCCGAACCAGATATTGACAGTCCCGAGTTGGCAAAGTCGTACGCAAAAGTAATACACCAAATTGCTAGATATTTAGAAGTCGCTGATGCCGATATGGAAAAAGCCGGTATGAGGTTTGATGCAAATGTATCTGTGCGGGAGAAGGGTAAGAAGAAGCTTGGCGAGAAGGTAGAAATTAAAAATATTAATTCGTTTAGATTTCTAGAAAAGGCTCTTGCTTATGAAATAGAAAGGCAGATAAAAACCATTGAATCTGGAGGTAGAATAATTCAAGAGACTCGAGGTTGGGTGGAGTCTAAAGGGGTTACAGTGTCACAGCGAACCAAAGAAACTTCGCCGGACTACCGTTATTTTCCTGAGCCGGATCTACCACCATTGGTTTTCGAAGAAAAAACAATTAAGAAACAAAGAGAAAGTCTACCAGAATTACCTTTGCAGAAGCTAAAACGATTTATTTCCGAATATAAATTGGATAAAAAAATTGCTCAAATTCTGACAGAGGATAAAAAAATTGCTCAGTGGTACGAGGATGCCTTGTTAATTTACGCAAAAAAATTAGAAGATAAGTTATCGAAAGCAAAAAAATTGGCAAATTGGGTGAGAGGCGAATTTACAAGGAACATGCGAGAAAGAGGTCTAAATATCCAGTCGACGCAAATAGAACCAGCTGGGTTAGTGGAACTCTTACAATTTCTAGATAATGGTGATATTAATATTATAACTGCCAAGCAGGTTTTAGCCAGAATGTTTGATACAGGTTGGATGCCAGCTAGAATAATACAAGAAGAGGGTCTTGCTCAAGTCTCCGGTCAGAAAGAGCTGGAGGAGATAATCGATCAGACCGTTGAGGAAAATAAAAAAGCGGTTGAGGATCTAAACAAGGGCAAAGAAGCAGCATTTGGTTTTTTGGTTGGACAGGCTATAAGAAAGACAGCCGGTCGGGCAAATCCGAAAACAGTCCAAGATTTATTAAAAAAAAGATTATCTTATGGAGACAGAAACCGAAGTTAAATACGATTTTATCCAGACAAACGAGGCTCTTTTAGAAACGTTGCCAGAACTTGAAAGAGCCCCGATTGTTTCAATCGATACGGAGGGAAGTAGGTTTGACCCTTTTTCTGCAAAACTACTTCTTCTACAGGTTGCTACTAAGGAGAATGCTTTTGTGTTTGATTGCACTAAAGTTGATATTTCTCCTCTCCGACACATCCTAGAAGCTGAAAGGCCTTTAAAAATAGTTCAAAATGCGAAATTTGATTATTCACTTCTAAAGGTCCAGACAGGTGTTAAACTTGGGAATTTATTCGATACAATGCTTGCTGAAAGAATATTAACCTGTGGTGTGTCAAGAGAAATCTCGCTTGAAACTCTAGCCGAAAAGTACCTAAACCTAAGAATAGACAAAAAAATACGAGAAAGCTTTTCCGATCTTCGTAACCCTGCTTTGCAAGGTAGATTTACGCGAGAACAGCTTGACTACTCAGCTAGAGACGCGCTAGTATTGCGCGAGATTTTTGAGAAGCAGTATAAGCAACTCATCGAGGATGATCTAGTAGAAACTGCGAAACTTGAATTTGCTGTTGTCCCAGTAGTGGCCGAAATGGAACTTCGTGGCTCGTTAATTGATAAAGAAAGGTGGCGTGACCATATTCGGCAACTGGAGAAAAAAAGAGATCTGATAAATAAAGAGATTCAAACAGATATCCGGCACCTTTCTCCTTATTCGCAAGTTGATTTGTTTGGGAACGAGAGTGATACAGTAAATTTAGATAGCCCAATGCAGCTTTTACAAGTCTTCAGAAAACTTGGCGAAGACATCGCAAATACTTCAGAAGCTATTCTACAAAGGTCTAGACATCCACTGGCAAAAAAACTTTTAGAGTATCGAGCGTATGAAAAAATGATTACGGCTTTTGGTGAGACTATTCTAGAAAAAATTAATCCGGTTACAGGAAGATTACACCCAGATTTCCTACAATTGGGAGCTGATACTGGTAGATTCGCCTGTAACAATCCTAACTTACAACAAATTCCCGCAGACTCTGGGTTTAGGAGTTGTTTTGTTGCAACACCTGGTTACAAGCTGATAACTGCTGACTACTCTCAAATAGAACTACGGATTATGGCAGAGGTTTCCGAAGACTTAGCTTTCTTAAAAGCGTTCAAAGATGATGTAGATCTGCATTCGCTTACCGCTAGCCAAATGTTCAGAGTGCCAATAGAAAAAGTCAACAAGGACAGACGTTTCCAAGCTAAGTCGATAAATTTCGGTTTGATGTACGGTCGGGGCCCTGTATCTTTAAGTAATCAAATCGGTTTATCGGTTGAAGAGTCCAAGAAGTTGCTGGAAGTTTATTTTAATAGCTATAAAAAGGTTAAGAGATGGCTAGATGGTACTGGGAAACAGGCTGTACGAAGCGGTTCGGTGAGAACTCTGGGTGGACGAAGGAGGATGTTTACATTACCCGATCGGAGCCATCCAGAGTACGATAGATTGGTTTCAGCAATCGAACGTCAAGGTAAGAATACACCAATCCAGGGGACAAGCGCAGATATAACTAAATACGCGTTGGCATTTATTTATCGAGAACTCATGGATAGGAAGTTAGATGCTTATCTTATTCATACTGTTCACGACGAGATTGTCGCTGAAGCTAGGGAAGATATCGTAAATAAAGTGGCCAAGCTGATAGAAGAACAAATGATTACAGCCGGGGAGAAACTACTTAAGAAAGTTCCAGTGAAAGTGGATATCCATATATCTGGTTGCTGGGAAAAAGGTTGAAAGCTAATGTTTTTTGGTACTGAGAAATATTGGGATGAGCTGGGTAAATTCATACTCAAGCTCTCCTACCCACATGAGGAAAACGATTATCAACCTTGGCTGCTGCAAAGCCACGGCTTATTGTTTTTTTTGCTGCTAATAATTATCTCCCAAACTGTGATAAACGTTACTAGCCGTAGTGGTCAGGTACTTGGTTTTGCTACTAATATTTCGGTGTCTGAGGTGATTAATTTGACTAATGAACAGCGTACGTTGGCTGATCTGGTTCCTCTTAAGACAAATGCTGCATTGAACAAAGCGGCAGCGCTAAAAGCAGAAGACATGTTTGAAAAGAACTATTGGGACCACTTTGCTCCGGATGGGACAAGCCCGTGGTACTTCTTTGGTTTGGTTGGTTATCAATATACTTGGGCCGGGGAAAATTTAGCGCGTGATTTTGCTACCTCTGCTGGAGTTGTAGCAGCATGGATGGATAGTGTTGGCCATCGAGCTAACATTTTAAATCCCAACTTTAACGAAATCGGTGTAGCGGTTGTTAACGGAAATTTAGATAGTGAAGATACAACCCTGGTCGTACAACTTTTTGGTCGGCCTGTAGGTTTGGTTGCATCAGCACCGCAGGCTAGTGAGAAAAGTAAGGAAGGTGTTGAGGCAGAAGCTGCTAGGGTTGGTGCGGAGATCAGCTTACCTTCTTCAGAAAAAGAAACAACACCTATTAGTCCCTCCGGGCAAGAAAAAGTTTCAGTTTCACCTTCGGGTTCTGGGCTGTCTGGGAGTAGCTTGCCGCTTCTCTCGCTTGTAAAAAATTCAACCAATAGCCAAAAAGTAACCTTGTCCCTGCTTTTACTTATCGGCCTACTATTTGTCTTTGATTCGCTAGTTATTTTCCGTAAACGTCATACGCGGACTAATAGCCACTCTCTTTCTCACGCTAGTATGATATTATTGCTGATAGCGATCACCTTATTCTATGGACGAGGAGCGATACTCTAACCGCCACAAATATCATCTCGAACACATAGTGCAATATGTACTACTTGTTATTATTTTTATTTTCTTCCTTCTACTGCTATTTCAACTTACAGATTTCTTCCCAAAGCTTGGGGTCATTTCTTTCCTATCTCTATTGTATTTAGCCTGGGGTATCTGGCATCATTGGGAAGAGAAGAACTTAACTCGTACCCACGTTTTGGAATACTTAGTTATCAGCACTCTTATATTTGTCGTTCTTACTTTTGTTTTTCTAAACCGTTGAATTGACAAAGAGGAGTCTTGGGGCTAAAATTACCCGCTTAGAACTATGGATACAGCTGAAACTACTAAAACCAATGTTAGTACAGAAGAAGAGGTTCGTGTTTCGCCGGGTGACCTAGTCAGAGTAAATGTTAAGGTAAAAGAAGGAGGCAAAGAGCGAATCCAAGCATTTGAGGGCACGGTTATTGCTGTGCGTGGGCGTGGTGATTCGAGGACCTTTACTGTTCGCAAAATTGCTTCCGGTAAAATTGGAGTAGAACGGATTTGGCCTCTTAACTCTCCCTCGATAGAATCTATTAAAATTCAAAAAAAGCGTAAACAAAGACGAGCCAAGCTTTATTATTTGCGAAAGTTAACAGGCCGAGAAGCAACTGGGGCCTCGTTATAAGAATCTGTTTTCTACTCATGAAGCCCATAGCAGATTTTGGATATGAGGAGCAACTTTGGCAAAAAGGATTAAATAATATTGCTGGTATAGATGAAGTAGGTAGAGGCGCTTGGGCCGGTCCAGTTGTAGCAGCCGCAGTCGTTTTCCCATCATTTTCTAGACCTTCATTTCAACTTTTTGATTCAAAATTACTACAACCGAAACAAAGAGAGGATCTATCCGAAAAAATTAGGCAAAATGCTAGTGTAGGTATTGGGATGATTGGCGTACCAACAATAAACAAAATTGGTATTGGTAAAGCCACTCAGAAGGCATTTAAGAGCGCAATACGTTCACTAACTATCGAATGTCAACACTATTTAATTGATGCTTTTTATATTCGTTATTGGACCCGTGAAAATCAGCTTCCGATAATAAAGGGAGATAAATACTGCGCTTCCATTGCGGCTGCTTCGGTTGTGGCGAAAGTGTATCGGGATAATTTGATGCGCGGATTGGCTGAGAAATATCCGCAGTATGGGTTCGATATTCACAAAGGGTATGGAACAGCTTTTCACCAAGATGCGATCCGGAAACATAAACTTTCAAGCATCCATCGCAAATCCTTCGATCTTTCATTTCTGCTGACATGAGTACCAAAAAAGAACTTGGGCTGTTAGGGGAAAAACTAGCTGCCGCCTTATTGCGAAAAGAAGACTATAAAATTTTAGAAAAAAATTTCCAGTCTCGTTTTGGTGAAATAGATATTGTGGCACAAGAAGATGATACCTTAGTTTTTGTAGAGGTGAAGACGCGGTGGAGTAAAGAATATGGTAAGCCAGAAGAGGCGATTCGGCCTCGGAAACTGAAATCTATCGCCAAAGTCGGGGCGTATTATAAACTTCTTCATCCAGGTTCGCCAGAAGCAGAAAGAATCGATGTAGTAGCAATAGAGCTAGGTAGCGATGGGAAAGTAACTCGCAAAGAGTTAATCAAAAACGCAAGCGGTTAAAACAATTGGTGAGCCCGGTGGGATTCGAACCCACAACGCCCAGCTTAAAAGGCTGGCGCTCTACCGTTGAGCTACGGGCCCACGCTGTAATATGATAGCAAATCAAGGCTGAAGTTTCAATAATTATTGCTGCCATTCTAGGGACAGTAGGCTCACCATTTTTTTATCCTCGCAGTAAATTTCTCCAATATTTGTTTTTTGTTAGGTAAATCACGGAATTTTTCGTTAAGAGATTGTAATTTTAGCTGGATTGCCTATTGACAAAAGTGTTTTGCAAAAGGTATTCTAGGAGTAACTATGAGATTGACTATACTAAGAAATGTCCCCAAAATAATCATCTACTTAGGACTAGTCTTCTTGCTTCTTGCTTTGCTGGCGGTTTCCGGAACATTTGACAATCAAGGTTTTAATAAAAAGGTTTCTTCAGAAAAAATAAACGGACAGAAAAACAAAAATGCAGAGACAGTAGCGTCTGAATCTAATAACAACAGCGGAAGTTCTGACCAAAATTCAGAGGATCAAAACCAGACCTCAAATAAGACGAAGGTTCGTGTATCGGTAAGTAGTAATACCACAAACGGAGAAACTACCGGCTCTACGAATGTTAAGGTAACAACCAACGGCAAAACCCAAGATCTCAGCGAAGCATTGGATGAGTGCCTAGTTGCAGGAAAAATTAAAATTAGTACAGAAGACTCAAAAATCGAATGCGAGAGTAGCGACGGAAGCGTAGAAATCGATTGGGATTCTGAAAACGACACGGATCAGAAAAGCGAGTTTTCCTCCGACACAGATATTAATGTAAAAAACAAACAACGAAACTAATTTTCTCTTTTTTGACTTTTTCTCTTCTTTCTTCCATAATAACTTCTGATGGCTGATTCTGCCTCAGAAAAAAGTGTCGACTTTTTAGAGCCCTCCGCTCCAACTGGGAAGGATATCCTCAAACAGATCGACAAGGGTGTTTACAAACAAATACTTATTTTCCTTGGCCTCTCACTCTTAATAGCTCTCGGTTTTTATATTTATCTAAGAATCGGTCAAGAGTCGGTTGTTCGTAAGAATGTGCAGAAAAGCCAAGCACAGACTGCCACGCAGAGTAGTGATAAGCATAATCAGACTCAAGCGCGGTTTACTCAAGATCAACAAAGAAAAAATGATGTCGTGACAATAAATTCAGCTTTGAAAGCCTTTTTCCTTGATAATGAGAATACACCAGAAACACTTGATGAACTTGTGCCAGACTTTTTGCCAGAGCTTCTTTTAGATCCTCAGACTAAGAAGGAGTACATTTATACACCAGGTCCAGATCAGAAAAACTGGAAGATAAGTGCTACACTTTCCGACGGAACTTTGTTTGAAGTGACTGGGCCCTAGAAACCCCGAAAGTTATGTCTTTTGAACGAGTTTTTTCTCAGCCTCGTAAACAATTTGTCTAGTTTTTTCAATCGCATCTGGAGAAACAGAGACAGAGGAGATACCCCACTCAACCAGTTTTTCAGTCAGTTCCGGATAAACTGAAGGAGCCTGTCCACAAATTCCGGAGTAAAGCCTCCTCTTTTTGCACGCGAGGATAAGCAGCTTTATACTTTCAAGCACTGCCGGATCCAATTCATTAAATTCGCTTGAGACTTTGGGGTTGTCTCTGTCAAGACCAAGAAGCAACATTGTCAAATCATTGCTGCCGATTGAAATACCATCTATTCCTAAATCTAAAAATTTATCAGCGAGGATTATGTTTGATGGTATTTCAGCCATCATTAAAAGTTTGAAGCTGCTCGATCGGTATAAACCGCTTGAGGAAACCATTTTCTTAATCTGCCCCATCTCAGGAAGTGTTCTAACGAAGGGGATCATTAACCACAAATTTTTCAACCCAAATTTATTTCGAACCGTCTTAATTACCTCAAGTTCCATTTCAAAGACTTCGGGATTAGCTATATAACGATAAGCACCTCGGAAACCAAGGAGCGGGTTTGGTTCGTCTTCTTCAAATTTTTCGCCGCCCTTTAAATTTTTGTATTCGTTGCTTTTAAAATCCGCGGTCCGGTAGATGACTGGTCGTGGGTCAAAGCCTGCCGCAAAAATCTTCAAGCTATCTGCCAATTTCTCAATATATGCTTTTTGCCTACGTTCTTGGATGATTTTTTGGGGGTGGGTGCCAATCTCTGCCATCATGAATTCGGCTCTTAATAAGCCAATACCATCAACATATCTTTTTGCAACTTCATCGACAAGTTGTTTTTCGCCCAAATTGACAAAAACCTTGGTCGCCGTTCTTAACGTGCGAACCTCCTCTTCTTTCTTTTCTTTAACAAATTCAATCGCCGCCAATCGGCTTTGACTGAGAGCTCCTTTATACACCTTTCCCGTACCGCCGTCTACTGTAACGATCGATCGTTTATTTCGTAGGAGTCGGGTTGCTTTATTTGTTCCAACTACACAAGGTATACCAAGTTCTCTTGCTACAATAGCGGCGTGAGATGTCCGTCCACCCTTGTCGGTGACGATAGCGGCTGCTTTTTTCATAGCTGGGACAAAATCTGGGTTGGTCATAGTAGCAACCAAGATGTCTCCTCTTTTTATCTTATTAATTTCTTTAGCACTCGCAATGACTTTTGGCGCGCCGACTACTATTCCAGGACTAGCTGGAGATCCTTCTAAAAGTACCAGGAGGTTGATGGCGATGTGCTTTTTTAAGCTCTTCTCAATTTTCTCAACTGTGGTGACTGCTCGTGTTTGGACGATGTTGATTACCCCATCTTCTAAAGCCCATTCAATATCTTGCGGGAACCCGTAGTGGCTTTCGATCTTTGTACCAATTTTTGATAATTCCTTTATTTTTTCATTGGGTAATTTTTGGACGGCTTGAAAGGCGGCGGCGACTGGAATTTCTTTGTTTTGTTTACCTACCTTTATTAATTGCTTGGCTTGAGTGGAAATTTGCTTATCTGTAATATGGAGGTCCTTTTTATCTATTTCATAATGGTCTGGGTTTACACTTCCTTGGACGATAGATTCGCCCAGTCCCCAGACAGCTTCAACAACGATTTTACTTTTATCATTTTTAACTGGGTCAATGGTAAACATTACTCCTGAAACCTCAGATTGAATCATTTTCTGAACTGCAACCGCAATTCCCACTTTGAGATGGTCAAAACCTTTCTCTTCTCTGTAAAAAATGGCTCGGGGTTCATAAAGTGAGGCCCAACATTTGCGAACAGCTTCCAGAAGTTCTTTTTCACCCTTAACATTTAAAAAGGTTGCTTGTTGGCCGGCGAACGATGCTTGTGGTAGATCTTCAGCTGTAGCGGAAGAGCGGACAGCTACTAAGGCAGAGGAGTTTGCAGATAGCTTCTTGTAATTTCCTACTACTGCTCGACTAAGGTCTGGTGGGATTTTCGAGGCACCGATAGCCTTCTTTATTAAGCCGGAAATCTCATTTAGTAAGTCTGTATTATTGGGGTCAACTTTTTGAAGTAGTCTGCTTATCTTTGTGTTTAAATCTGCTGCTTCAAGAAAATCAAAATAAGCTTTGGAGACGATGGTGAAACCGTTAGGAACGCGGATTCCAGCCTTTGTTAATTCGCCAAGGTTGGCAGCCTTGCCTCCGACAGCTGGAATATCATCCTTATCTATTTCAGAGAACCATAATACTTGATTGGGCATTCTTCATAGGAAATTTTAACACGAGGTTACTTTTAGATCAACGATTAACTACAATGCTACATTCACCGATTTTCTCAAATCGCTGCTGGGTTTGTCGTACCACACCTTATAAGACTCGATCGAAAAACTTTTTAAGAATTTTTTCGGCACTTTCTTTCCCACCAAGTCCAAAAGATAACCCCCCAGCAATTGCTACCATAGCAACGAAACCTGTGAATAGTATTCTGATTAGATCAGTAGCTACTCCTAACTGGTTTAAGGCCGCCAAAAAGGCGAATACTATGATTGCCCAGCGAGCAACCTCACCAACTATTTGAGCTAGTTGTGCACCAAGTCCGGTCGCCGTTGCTGTAACAAAATCCCTGGCGATCTTCGCAAAAATCGCGCCGATGGCGACTATTATTACAGCCACAACCACGTTGGGGATGTAAAGCAACAATGATTTTAGTACATCGTTTACCGCACCTAGACCCAGCTGATCAACGGCAGGAATTAAAAAGATAAGAATAACAAACCAACGTAGGAGTTCACCCAAGAGGCTAGATACAGTCAAGGTGGTTTCAGTTCTCTTTAACGCTTGCGGAATACCAGTGGTAGAGAGTGCTTTCTCAAAATTTACTGCCGCTAAAATTCTTATTAAAATTCCTCTAAGAATTATTGCGACAATGACACCGACTATGAAGATTATTATTGCTGCTAGAAGATTCGGTAGCAAATTGGCGGTTGCAATTAGAGAATCATTTAAAGCTTGGCCAACACTATTTCCAATATCATTAATCACTATTCTCACCACCCTTCGCAAGACCAGTATATTAATAATTTATTTTTGTGTCAACGTTTTTGGTTTATCTAGTTCTTTCAACGAACCTCTTAACCATATCAGCTGCGGTATCTTTGCCGGCTAAGCCGAAAGCTAAAGCGGCGGCAGCCAAAGCAGCAATCACCGCCAGACGAATGATGTCAGTAGTTATACCAAGTTGTAGGATTGCCTGAATAGCTGCATAGATTATTATTGCTAGATATGCAATGTTGGCGATTAGGCGAGCTGGATTGTTTCCAACTATTACGCTGACGGCCATAACTATCCGGCGAATGAACCAAGCGACGACAAATCCAAATAAGAGATACAACGAGGCGATTATTACGGTACTAGCATAAGCAAAGATTTGAGAGAAAGCCACATTCGCTCCTGATATTTGGAGGCTGGTTACAGCTGGGATGAGGAAGACGATGATAGCAATCCAACGAACTACCTCTCCGACAACCGTAGTAACATCTAAACCTTTATGGGATTTGACAACCGTGCTGTAAAACGGCAAACCAGAAAGCACACGTTCCAGGGCTAGTATGCGGGAGATTTCTTCAACCACTCTTTTCAGAATCCAACCTACTATTGCACCGATAGCAATTGCGATAATAGCGGCTACAATATTGGTAAAGATTGGTAGGAAATTGTCAAAGAAATTCGCACCTGAGGTCTGGGAAAGACTAACGTAATCGGCAAATGTCAACTTGTTTCACCCCCTTTCGACGGACTACTAGCCAACTTTACTATCATCGAGAAACCTATGCTGGGGGGCAGAACTATTTTGGTGTTAGTCTACAATCAAAAAAATCGATTGTCAAATTTAGCTTGCTAAATTCGTCAATTTGTAAAAATTGGCAAATTCTCCCTGAGAATTCGGAATTTTTCAAGTAAAAAATTGCAAATTTGCTCGCAGTTTAAAAATTTTTTATTGATTCCCACGGAAACCTATTTCTGCCGAAATGGCCGTAGGCGGCTGTTTTCCGATAAATTGGCCGTTGCAAATCTAGGCCCTTAATGATTCCCGAAACGGATAAATCAAGCAAGTTCCAAGCAAAATCTTTAATTATCCGGGGCGGTTTTTTCTCTGTCCCAAAAGTTTCGATGTCTTTCGCAATGGGTTGGGGTTGGCCAATCACGTAAGCAATTTGGATTTCTACTTTGTCTGCAAGGCCCGCTGCCACAATGTTTTTGGCGATATATCTCGCCGCGTAGGCGCCAGAACGATCAACTTTGGTCGGATCTTTCCCGGAAAAACAACCTCCACCCGCTCTTCCGTACGCTCCATACGAATCTACTATCACCTTACGCCCGGTTACTCCTGTGTCAGTTGCTGGACCAGGAGTTATCCATATTCCTTCTCCATTAACTATTAGGTTTTTTCTTTCCACTTTAAGATTAAATTTATTTAAAGCGGGTGTTACGACAAACTTGTAAAGGTCTTCTTTTAACTGGATATTTTTTACTTCCTCAGAATGGCAAGCAGCTAGCACCACTCTTTCGAGCGATACCGGATTTCCGTTTTTGTACTCCATGGTTACTTCACTTTTTCCATCAGGTCGTAGATACGGAATGGTTCTCCCTTCCCTTACCTCATCTAACTTCTTAACAAGTTCGTGAGCGAGTGTAATAGGTAGGGGCATGAGGGTCGGAGTTTCCTTCACAGCGTAACCAAACATCATGCCTTGATCACCAGCACCGCCGATATCTACACCGTCTGCAATTTCTTGATTTTGCTCATGAACTAAAACATCGATCTTCGCCTCAGTGTCGAAACCAAACCTAGAATTGGTGTAGCCTAGTTGCTTTATGACGCCTCTAGCAATTTGTTTGTAATTAATACGCGCGCCATTCTTAATTTTGACTTCACCCGCGATAGTTAAATGGTTCGTTGTCACTAAAACTTCGATGCCTGCACGTGCCTTCGGATCTGTTAATAAAGTAGCGTCTAAAAGGGCGTCAGAAACTTGATCACAGATTTTGTCGGGGTGACCAGCGGCGACTGATTCTGAGGTAAAAACTTTATAATTCATTGGATTGCTTAACTATCAAGCCGTATCTCCGCTAGCTGGCGGATGGCACCCTGCTCCTTAGGGTTGCCGCCCCGATAAATTCGGGGTCTCTGGATACTTGTGTATATTATTGGCTCGCAGGATTGCTCTTGTCAAGCAAGCTTCTTTAGTGTAAATTTATGCGGATATGTCAACCGACCAAATCCTACTTGGGGTGATGGCTGCTGGTTTTGCCGCTCTAATCTATGGAGCAGTTTTAATCTCTTTAGTTTTAAAGGAATCGGTAGGAACCGAGCGGATGCAAGAGATTGCTGCTGCTATTCAAGAAGGCGCTGCTTCTTATCTCAAAAGGCAGTATTTAGTAATTTCGGTAGTGGGTATCATAATTTTTCTCATTCTTTGGCTTATCGCAGGCAAACCGACTGCTGCTGCCGGTTTTGCTGTCGGTGCCACTGCTTCGGCGCTTTCTGGCTATATCGGTATGAATGTGGCAGTTAGAGCAAATGTACGAACTGCACAAGCGGCAAAAAGTGGTTTAGCAAAAGCCTTAGGATTGGCTTTTCGCGGCGGTGCTGTAACTGGTTTGATGGTTGTTGGGTTAGCCCTACTTTCCGTAACTGGATTCTATTTTGTAACGAGGGACATACAAGCTTTAGTTGGTCTAGGTTTTGGGGGTAGCTTAATTTCTGTTTTTGCTAGGCTTGGTGGTGGGATATTCACCAAAGGTGCTGATGTCGGTGCTGATTTGGTTGGAAAAGTTGAGGCCGGGATTCCCGAAGATGATCCAAGAAATCCGGCTGTAATTGCCGACAATGTAGGAGACAATGTAGGTGATGATGCAGGTATGGCCGCCGATCTTTTTGAAACTTACGCGGTAACTGCGATCGCTGCGATGCTTTTAGGTAGTTTGGTTTTTCCCGGCATAGAGCACGTGATTATGTACCCTCTGGCTTTAGGTGCGGTTTCGATAGTCGCCTCAATCATCGGTACATTTTTTGTCCGACTGATTGGAAGAAACATAATGGGAGCATTGTATCAAGGGTTAATTGCTTCCGGAGTTTTGGCGGCGATTGGTTTTTGGTTCGTTACTCAAAAGCTTTTTATCGTCTCGGGCGATTTTTTTGAGGTGCCAACCAAAGCGGAGGTTTTTTATACCTCTTTGATTGGTTTAATTATTACCTTAGGGATGGTGGCGATCACGGAGTTTTTCACCTCAAAAAATTTTGCCCCTGTAAAAAATATCGCCCATGCCAGCCAAACCGGCCATGCTACAAATATAATCTCCGGCCTTGCTATTTCAATGAAGAGCACTCTGGCGCCAATTATTCTTATTGCTGCAGCTACATTGGTTGCTTTTAATTTAGCAGGGATTTACGGAATTGCGATCGCCGCCATGGGTATGCTTAGTATGACTGGTATTATCGTAGCTATTGATGCTTTTGGCCCAGTTACCGATAATGCCGGTGGTATTGCCCAGATGGCGGGACTATCAGAAAATGTTCGTGAAACAACTGATGCTCTTGATGCGGTAGGGAATACGACTAAAGCAGTGACCAAAGGTTATGCTATTGCCAGTGCAGGTCTGGCAGCTTTAGTACTTTTTGCTGTCTATTCTCAAGAGCTTCTTACTGCTGGGCAAGAGTTGGTATTCAAGCTGGACGATCCAAAAGTACTAGTTGGTCTGTTTATTGGTGGAGCACTTCCGTATTTCTTTGCTAGCTTGGCGATGGAAGCAGTGGGGAAAGCGGCTGGTTCTGTGGTGAATGAAGTACGGAGACAATTTAAGGAAATTAAAGGAATTATGACTGGAAAAGAAAAACCAGAGTACGGTAGAGCGGTGGAAATAGTAACCGCAGCTGCTCAGCGCGAAATGATATTACCAGCCCTTATTCCGGTGGTAGCTCCAGTTGTAGTAGGTTTTTGGCTTGGCCCGGAAGCTTTGGGAGGACTATTGGTCGGTTCGATTGTCACCGGGCTTTTTGTGGCGATATCAATGACTACTGGAGGAGCAGCTTGGGATAATGCGAAAAAATACATCGAGGAAGGTAATCTGGGTGGAAAGGGAAGCGAAGCTCACAAAGCAGCAGTAACAGGTGACACAGTAGGGGATCCGTATAAAGATACGGCAGGGCCTGCGATAAATCCGATGATCAAAGTTATAAATATTGTAGCGCTTTTGTTAGTTCCGTTTCTATAAAAAGGGGAAGGCCCGCCTCTTTGCCTTTTTTCTTATGCGAAAAAAGTAAAGATGTAAGCAGGCCTTGCTACGATTTTGTAATCAATGTTCGTTTCCAACTGAAGGCTCACCTTCCACCCCGTTTCTCCCCTCTAAGGTAAGGATCCTCAGCAAAGCCTTTTGCCACTTGAGGCTATGTCTACTTAAGAATCTGGCAAGCCCCGTGTGGACTGGGCCAACTTGCGGCTCCAAATCAAGGTCGTGTCCCACCAGGCGAAGCAGGACAAGAGGGTCCTTTTCGAGAGCAACAGCTATGCTTGTGAGGGTTAATTTGCTCGGCCTAGAGTCCCTGCCTCTCTTTTGGCTCCCCGACTCAATCTCACTGATACGGTTGGCAGATGCCCCTGAGGCCGTACTCAATTGAAGTTGAGTCCAACCTATATCTTCTCTCCATTGGCGGACTAAATCACCTAGCTTCCGCAGGTTTTTACTTCTGGTCCTAGTAACCATGTGATCACTCCTTACTATCGGTCTCATTTTGTACTCAAATGTCTGAAAAGTCAAGGAGCAGTGGTGATTTTGTCTAGAGCGGCCAAGATAGTATCTTGCACCCCAGTTGATGCAGTATCTATTACTAAATGGAAATATTTTGGATCCTCGTACTTATCATTACCATAAAGCTTTTCGAATTTTTCTCTTAATTGTTTTCTTCTCTCTTCAATCTGTTGCGCCGGTTCTTTCTCGGATTGCTCCCGATCAATAATCCTTTGAGTAGCAATATCTTTATCACAAATCAGAAGAATCCTAAAAACGTCGGGTAGATTCCTAGCAAACCAACCCGCATAATGAGCGTCAAACACACAACCATCCCCATGCTTCATTTTTTCCAGAAATTCGTAATCGATTTTTTTCTCAATGCGGTCTGGAATTGCTGCTTTGTTCCAAAGAGGGATGTGATGCTCTTGATGATACGCACGAAAAAAATCTCCGGCGCTAAGGTATTTCCAGCCTAGTTTCTCCGCTAAACCTTTAGCTAGTGTTGAGGTTCCGGTGCCAATATCACCAGAAATGACGACGTTTTTAAAAGATGGTCTGTTCATTAGTAAAAATTATAACCAAAGATTAGGGGGTAGAGGAAGGGGGCAGTAGGTTATTGGCACTCACCCCCATCTTCCAAACAGTCGAGCAACTGGTCCGATTACTCTTTCGAGGATTTCTCTTCCGGTGCTTAGTTCTTCTCTTCGCCGAAGTCGGGCAATGTTTTCCTTGTGCATCAGCCAGATATATGCTGCCGCGATAACCATCCCAAGTACGTACCAACTCGACAACAGACCGATTATGCGGAAAATTATCGAGGCCAAGGCACCTACCAGCGAGCCGCTTAGCGACCCGACAGAAACAAAACCGGTCAGTACCACCGCGCCACAGAATACAGTCAATGCGATAGCTAATACAAGCCAAATATTTGGCTCGTTGAAAGCTAAAGCTAACAAAGCACCAAGGCTTACCGAAACAGCTTTACCACCATGAAAACCCAGAAATGCAGGCTTGGTGTGACCCAAAACAACCGACGCCCCTACAAGCAGATGGAGCCATTGCCTATCAGGGTAAAGGTGTGCTATCAAGAGCGTTGGCAGAAGAGCCTTTAGAATATCAGACAGCCCAGCAAACAATGCCCAAAATAGGGCCTTGTGGGCCCCTATAATTCCCTTAAGAACTCTGTAAACATTTGTCGCTCCTGTTGCTCCACTCCCTACCTTTCGCAGATCAACTCCGGTCAGCCTCTTCACAGTGATCCACCCAAAGGGTATTGAGCCGGATAAATAAGACAGGCCGATTAGCAGAATGACCAACTGATCTGCCTCCTTCTCTTTTCCACCAAGAAAAGCGCCACCAAAGTTCGATGTCGCTTTTCCTAGCTTGCCGACCAAAATCGGCGGAGACTGGTGACCCCGGGGGGATTTGAACCCCCGATCTCCTGGATGAAAACCAGGTATCCTAGGCCGCTAGACGACGGGGCCGAGTAGGAGATTTATTCTAACATAAATTACTTCCCAGCTCAATTTACTACTAATCATTAATGTTTATAAGTTCGTTTTTCCTTGAGAAATTATTGACTGCTTAATCGTATCACGCATATAATCAATTAATAATTTCAGTAGATGGAGGATAATCTCACAAAATGGGTTCAAAAAAGGGCACAGAGCAATCATCTTTGAATCTGGCGAGAATCATCGCTGCTCTTGTTTCTGTTGCTGGATTTGGCATCATGCTTTACCTTACTTATATTCATTATGAGTCTGCGCAGGGATATTTTTGTGATATTTCCGGTGATATTTCTTGTAGTCAGGTAGCTCAAAGTGCCTACTCAGAAATATTGGGCATCCCAGTAGCAATACTAGGGCTAGGGTATTTTGCTTTTATTTTTTTGCTGGTGTTACTGAATAAGAAAAAGGAAATATTTCAGTTCATCCTACTCCTTACAATTTTTGTCCTGGTACCTTCTTTATATTTGAGCTTTGTTGAATTCTTTAAAATAAAGGCTTTTTGTGTGCTGTGTGAGGCTTCGAAGGTTTTGATGTTAGCAATAGGCGGAGTTTCATTTGTGGCTATGAGGCAAAGGCCGAGTGGGTTCACAAAAAAAGCGATTCTGGTAATAGCTGCCGGTTTTGTAGCTGCCGTAATTACTTATTTTGTCCAAGTTAACAAAACGCTTTTTTTGTTGTAAAATAGCCCTAAATGAATATCTTAAAGGAAAACTTGATTCTTATAATTATTGGTATTGTTAGCCTGTTGGTTGTGGCTGTGGCAGTATTGACAACATCTGCGGGTCAGTTGCCCAGCGGAGTTTCAAACCAAGATCTGGTCAAAGAAAATAGCCAAGTTTTGGGCAGTAGAGATGCAAAAGTAACGATTGTAGAATTTAGCGATTTTCAGTGTCCAGCTTGTCGTGCGGCCCACTCGATAGTTAAGGAAGTAACTGCTGAGTACGGTGATAGAATCTTGTTCGTATATCGCCACTTTCCAATTGTTTCCAGCCACCCAAATGCATTAGGTGCAGCTGAGGCTGCTGAGGCAGCAGGTGAGCAGGGGAAGTATTGGGGATACCACGATATATTATTTGAAAATCAAGAAAATCTGAAAAAGGAAGATCTTCAAAAATACGCAAAAAAGTTGGGATTGGATATGGATAAATTTGGCGAAGCACTAGATACCGGTAAGTTTAAGGACAAGGTGAGAGCTGATATTGACGATGCTCAAAAACTTGGTGTCCGGGCAACACCGACATTTTTTATAAACGGTGAAAGATATCAGGGTGTCATAGAGCTTGATAAATTTAAGTCGTTGATAGATCGGGAACTGGCGAAATAACTTCTACTTATCTGCGGTGGTGTCGGCGTTTGACACGTAACTGCGCAAGGGCTTTTTGTAGATTAGCGGCTGTTACAGCGAATTCTTCTTCGGAGAGTTTTTCACGTTCTGATAAAGCAGCCTCAGCTCTTTTTCTAGCCTCCTCGACATCTCGCTCATCGATTTCTTCAGGCCTTTGAGCAAGATCGGTTACTACAGAAACTTTTTTGCCAGTTACTTCGGCAAATCCTCCACCACTTGCCAAAACGATATACTGACTGCCTTTTTTAACCGTAAGTTCACCAGGCAGAAGTTGACTAACTAAGGGTATATGGTTTGGTAAGATGGTGATTTCCCCGTCGGGGGTGGGGAGAGTAACTTGGTCTGCTTCTTCGGAGTAGGCGACTTTTTCCGGTGTGACGACTTCGATTCTCATTTGCCGCCTTTTTTGACCTCTTCAATTTGACCTTTCATGTAAAAGTCTTGTTCCGTAACATCGTCAAGTTCTCCATCTAAGATTCTCTTAAAACCTTTAACAGTTTCGGCAATTGGTACATATTTTCCGCCTCGGTCAGTAAAGGCTTCAGCGACAAACATTGGTTGAGACAAAAATCTTTGAATTTTTCTGGCTCTTGTGACTGTAATTTTGTCTTCGTCGGAAAGTTCTTCGATACCTAAAATGGCGATTATATCCTGTAATTCTTTATAACGTTGCAAGACTTGCTGAACGCGTCTGGCAACTTGGTAATGCTCCTCACCAACAATATTTGGATCTAAGGCTCTGGACGTTGAGGCGAGAGGATCAACAGCAGGGTATAGCCCTTGCTCGGAGATAGAGCGTTCCAAAACGATTGTTGCATCAAGATGAGCGAAAGTAGTCACTGGTGCCGGGTCGGTGTAATCATCGGCTGGTACATAAATTGCCTGCAGGGAAGTGATCGAACCTTTTTTAGTTGAAGTTATTCTTTCTTGTAGCTCTCCCATTTCAGTAGCTAGGGTTGGTTGATAGCCTACGGCAGAAGGGATTCGGCCTAGAAGTGCACTTACTTCGCTTCCAGCTTGGGTAAAACGAAAGATATTGTCAATAAAAAGCAGGACGTCTTGGTTTTTCTCATCACGGAAATATTCTGCGATAGCTAGTCCTGCAAGCCCAACCCGCAACCGGGCTCCCGGCGGCTCATTCATTTGACCAAAAACTAAAGCAGTTTTGCTGATCACACCCGATTCATTTAGTTCATTGTATAAATCATTTCCTTCACGTGTTCTTTCTCCCACACCTGAAAAGACCGAAAAACCACCGTGTTCAGTAGCGATGTTACGAATTAGCTCCATAATAATAACTGTCTTTCCAACTCCTGCGCCGCCAAAAACGCCAATTTTCCTCCCTTTAATAAACGGTGCTATGAGGTCGATAACTTTGATTCCTGTTTCTAAAATCTCCTGCTTAGTTTCTTGCTCAACAAAAGACGGAGCATCTCGATGGATGGGGTAGCGTTTCTGTGTTTTCACCGGACCTTTACCATCAATTACGTCTCCAGTAACATTGAAAATTCTTCCCAAAGCTTGCTCACCGACGGGAACACTAATTGGCTTGCTGGTGTCACGCGCCTCTTGGCCGCGTTTCAAACCGTCTGTTGGTCCCAAACCTACAGAGCGGACGACGTTGCCACCAAGGTGTTGCTGTACTTCAAGAACGAGTTTATTTTTGCCCATAGAAACCTCAAGGGCATTATAAATTGCTGGGAGTTCTTGCGGTTTAAATTCCACGTCTACTACAGGTCCGATAATTTGGACAATTTTTCCTTTATTCATAAAATCTCCTTATTCAAGCGCTACAGCAGCAGTACTAATGTCAAGAATCTCTTTGGTGATTGCTTCTTGGCGGATTCCGTTGTAAGTCAAAGTTAGATCGTCAACCAGATCAAGTGCGTTTTCGGTCGCGTTTTTCATCGCTACCATGCGGGCGGAGTGCTCACTAGCTTTTGCCTCAAGCATAATTTGATAAAGTTCCATCAAGATATACTGAGGTAGAATTGACGCTAAAACTGTGTCTGGGTCTGGCTCAAACAACGGCTCTCCAACCCCTGCTTCTTCAGCTTCCTTGGCCATCTCGGCCAGGAGCTCTGTACTGATAATTGGTAACAGCTGTCTAGCAACAGTAACTTGTTTTAGGGTTGAAATAAATTCTGTATAAAGTACGTGAACTTGGTCAAACTCGTGGTTAAGAAAACCGTCGGTGACCAGTTTAGCGGCTGCTCTACAAGAAGCAAGATCGGGCCGATCTGGTAGGGGAAAATCTGCCACGAGTTCTCTATCTGCTTTTACTGCGTAGCTGCGTCCTTTCTTACCTAGAGTGACAAATCTTACGTTGCCGACAAGTTTTTCTAACTCGCGAATTAAACTGCTATTTAATGCTCCTGCCAATCCTCGGTCTGTTGAAAAAACTATGACTAGCGAGTCTTTACCTTCAGTTCTTGCAAGTAGCGGGTGAGCTTCTGGATCAATTCTATTTGCGATTGAACGAATTGTGCTGTTTACAAGTTGCGAATAAGGCTTACCAGTACTAGCGAGGTTTTGGGCTCGTTTCATTTTTGCTGCGGCGACTAGTTCCATAGTATGAGTTATTTTGCTAGTGTTTTGGATTGATTTAATTCTTCTTTTGATTTCTCGAAGTGATGACATGTTTAGATTTTCTTTTCTTTTTCACCTTCTGTCTTAATCTTGAAGCTTCTTTTGAAATCGTTCACCGATTCTTCTAGTTCCTTAACCAGCTTAGCGTTCGAGGTATTCCCCTTGGATATTTGTTTCACGAGTTTTTCTTTTCTGGTTTTCATAAAGTCAAGATACTTCTCCTCAAAGTCCGTTATTTGTTCGACCGGTACTTCATCTAAGTGCCCATTTGTTACAGCCCAGATAATTAGAATTTGTAGTTCCACTGGCATAGGAACGTATTGTGGTTGTTTTAAAACCTCAACTATTCTTTTGCCTCGCTCCAACCGATTTCTAGTGGCTTCATCCAGGTCACTGCCAAATTGAGCGAAGGCTACCAGTTCTCTATATTGTGCTAGATCGAGTCGTAGGCTTCCAGCGACAGCCTTCATTGTTTTAATCTGAGCTTTTCCGCCGACACGTGAGACAGAAAGGCCCGCGTTTACGGCAGGTCGGACGCCTGAGTGAAATAAATCGCTTTCCAAATAAATCTGACCGTCAGTTATTGAAATAATGTTTGTTGGGATATAGGCGGATACGTCTCCTGCTTGGGTTTCGACTATCGGGAGGGCGGTTAGAGAACCACCGCCGTAATCTTTGTTTAATTTGGCAGCTCGCTCCAGCAACCGGCTGTGAAGGTAAAATATATCACCCGGATAAGCCTCGCGTCCCGAAGGTCTCCTTAAAGTTAAGGAAAGTTGTCTATACGCCCAGGCATGCTTCGACAAATCGGCGTAAACTATTAATGCATCTTGTCCCTTGTCCATAAAATATTCACCAATTGCACAACCAGCGTAGGGAGCGATATAGGACATAGCTGCTGGGTCAGCGGCGCTTGCTGCAACGACTATTGTATGCTTCATTGCTCCGTGTTTCTCAAAAATATCCACCATCTGAGCTATCTTGGAGGTTTTTCTACCAATTGCTACATAAATGCAAATAACGCCTGTATTTTTCTGATTGATGATTGTGTCAATTGGAATAGCCTCCTTACCAATTCCTCGGTCACCAATTATTAATTCTCTTTGGCCGCGGCCGATTGGAATCATCGAATCTATCGCCTTTAATCCTGTTTGTAAGGGAGTGTTGACCGGTTCTCTTTCTATAACGCCAGGGGCAATTTTTTCCATTGGGTAATAATTGCTTGTTTTGATTGGACCTTTACCGTCGATCGGATTACCGAGAGCATCAACTACCCGACCGATCATGTTTTCACCAACCGGAACAGAAAGAATCTTGCCTGTTGTTTTTGCCTGGTCACCCTCTTTTAATAACTTGTAGTTACCCAAAACAATGATTCCAACGCTGGTTTCTTCAAGGTTTAAGGCTAGTCCTTGTAGATTGTGGGAAAGCTCAACCAGTTCGTTATAGGCAACATCTGATAACCCTTCAACTTTGGCTACACCATCACCAATTTCGGTAACTACGCCAATATTTTTTGCTTTTGGCGTGATTTTTAGCCCATCTATTTCCTTTTTGAGTTCTTCAACGATATTGGCCACTTAAGTCCTCCTTCATTTTTGTTATTCTGCCCTTAGTTGAATAATCCCATTGAGTATCTCCTAGACTTACTCTCAACCCACCTAAGAGCTTTGGGTTGGGGGAGACTGAGACGTTTAGGGTTCTTCCTTCTATTTTTTCGAAGCGATTCTTAATATCTTGGATATGGTGTAGGTGCAATTTGCCGGCAGCCTCAATTGTCAAAGTTTCTTTTGCTAAATATTGCTTTAGCAGATTTAGATAAGATTTTAAAATACTTAGGGCATCACTTTTAAATTTAGCCTTGGCTAACCTAGTGTTTTTTCGTACTTTGGTCGCATCCAACTCACCCCTTGTAAAACTTGTAAGGAAGAGCTTTTTTGCTATTTTTAAATTTTCCTTTTTACTTAATTTCATTTATTAATTTCTTTGATTGCCTCTTGAACAAGTCTCTCTTGGTCAGGCCCGGTTAGTGATTTGGAGACTACTTTTTCTGTGGCGGATGCAACCATACCAATTATCTGTTCGCGTGCCTCGGCAATCATTTTTTGCTTTTCAAGTTCCAGAGATTCTTGGGTTTTCC
>DASVHF010000021.1:0-22600 GCA_036382695.1 Candidatus Nanoarchaeia archaeon
ATAGTTGGCTATGTGGTTGGTAGAAAAGTAGCGGCTGCTGCTGAAGAAAAGTTGCTGATTGGCTCTTTGATAAATGAAAATGTTGTCCCAGCGGTGGCGGATATTCCCAACCCAATCAATGGGGTGTTTTACACAAAAAAAGAAGCAGCCCTCTGGAAGGATAAAGTACCACTGGCAGTAATGATAGAAAATAATGTTTTAGCTCGGCCCCACTCCGGCCTTTCCAAAGCGGACGTTGTTTACGAAGCTTTGGCCGAAGGAGCTACCACTCGATTTATGGCCGTCTTTCTTTCTAACGATAGTAAAAAGGACGTTGGTCCAGTAAGAAGCGCCAGAGAATATTATTTTGATTGGGCGCTCGAATATAACGCATCTTATGCACATTGGGGGGGCAATGAAGGTGTAAGAGCGTTGGCAAGTAAGCTTTTTGACAAAAAGGATTTAGATCAATTTTCTATCGGCGCACCTACCTTTTTCCGCCGTCCTCCAGGGGGTGTACACGATGCCTATACTACTACCACAGGCCTTTGGGGGATTGCTTCCCTGAGAGGTGTAAATAAGGCAGTTGAAATCGACAGTTGGAAATTTAAAGAGGATTCTCCGTTGGAGAAACCAAAAGCGGGCAAAATAACTGTTAGTTTTCTAGGCGATCCCGATTACGTGGTAGCTTGGCAATATGATTCTAAGACAAATACATATAAGAGATTTAATGGGGGAGCTGCCCATAAGGATAAGGTATACAATAAGCAGCTTTGGGCAAAAACAGTTATCGTCCAATATGTGGCCGATCACGGCTACAAAGTTATAACTGGTGTTAGTAACCGGAATTTTCAAACCACTGGTTCTAACAAAGTCTTAATATTCCGAGATGGTAAAGCTGTTTCTGGTACGTGGAGGAAGAAGAGCAAAACTGCTCGCACCAAATTTTTTGATAAAAAAGGTAAAGAAATATTTTTGAACAGGGGAATTATTTGGATAGAAGTCATTCCAGGTGGTTCGTCTGTTTCGTACAAGTGATTTACTTATTGTGCAAACCTGCCTACAGATTCTGCCTTTAAGGAGGTATAAATGGACAGCTTGAGCTTAACTGCCAACCTGCTGCGACCGCTATTTATTTCAAAAACCAGGGCAAAACTATTAGCGGTATTCTTAAACAACCCTGGTAAAATCTTCTATGTGCGCGAGCTTGTAAGGGCAATTGGTGAGCAGATCAATGCTGTACGTGCGGAGCTAGCCCGTTTGGAGAAGGCGGGGATGGTAAGCAGCGAGGCACGGGCAAATAGAAGATTTTATGGTTTTAGAAAAGATTATATTCTTCAACCAGAGCTTGCCCAAATAATCTCCAAGGCTAGTGGTCTTGGCGGAGATATAATACGGGAGCGAAATAAACTCGGGAAAATAAAATTTGCTGCTTTGTCGTCTGGATTTATTCGCCGCCGCCCCGCCGGATCCAACGATGTGGACTTACTAGTAGTTGGCAACGTAGTATTGCCGCAACTCACCGCTTTGGTTAAAAAAGCAGAAGATACGGTTGGTCGCGAAGTTAATTATACTGTAATGAGCGAAGATGAGTTTACTTTCCGTAAGAGAAGAAGAGACCCATTTGCGACTAGTTTACTTGAGCGGGTAGGAACCGTTTTAATTGGTGATGAAGAAGAACTCCGCAAATAAAAAATTAAACTATGCTTAAAAATCCACGAGTTATACTGGTTTTAATTATTGTTTTAACATCAGTAGCGTTGATTGTAGATTGGCCTAGAGTACCAATTAAGTTTTCACTCGGACCGCTCAAACTCGACACCGTTATTGCTGGTCCAGCTCTAAATATAAATTTATTCAGCGCCTCTTTCAGGCGAGATCTCGACGTTAAACTAGGATTGGATTTGAGAGGAGGGACGAGCCTTACTTTAAGGGCTGATGTTAGCGATATTCCAGCGAATGAGCGAGATAAAGCTCTTGAGGCAGCTAAAGAAGTAATTGATAGACGAGTCAATTTTTTTGGTGTGACCGAGCCAATGGTTCAGACCTCAGAAGTTGGCGAGGACTACCGAATAATAGTGGAGCTGCCAGGAGTGACCAATGTTGAGGAGGCTAAGCAGCTTGTAGGCCAGACAGCGAAGCTTGAGTTCCGCGAATTCGCAGATAGCAATGTTCCAGCCGGTACCATACCAACAGTTTTAAACACCAAGCCAACCGGGATTAGCGGTAAAGATCTCAAATCTGCCACAGCTGATTTTCAACAGGCTCAGGGTCCAGACACCACTGGTGGTCCGGTAGTAAGATTCGAACTGCGGAAAGAAGCGGCCGATAAATTTCGCAAGCTGACTAAGCGACTAATAGGCAAACCCTTAGTTGTATTTTTAGACAACATAGCAATCTCAGCGCCAATCGTTCAAAGCGAAATTGGACAGGAGGGGGTAATCACTGGAGTGACGACTGATGAGGCGAAGCGGCTAGCAATTCAGCTGTCAGCTGGAGCCTTGCCAGTAAAGAAAATTGATATTATCTCCGAAAAAACGATTGGACCTACTCTTGGGAAAACTTCAATCAGCCATAGCTTAATTGCAGGTTTGGTTGGGCTGATAGTTGTCGCCCTTTTCATGCTTTTTTACTACCGTCTCTTGGGGGTCTTAGCAGTGGTCGCTTTATTTCTCTACGCACTTTATGTCTTGGCTATCTTTAAGATTATCCCAGTGACTTTGACTCTTGCCGGGATTGCTGGATTCATCCTTTCTGTTGGCATGGCCGTGGATGCTAACATCTTGATTTTTGAGAGAATGAAAGAAGAGCTACGGATTGGTAGGACTAGGACCCAGGCGATCGAGATTGGATTTACCCGTGCTTGGAGTTCAATAAGGGATTCCAATGTATCATCGCTTATTACATCAACTATTTTGTTTTGGTTTGGTACCGGTTCGGTAAAAGGCTTTGCTATTGCCCTCGCGATTGGAATAATTGTATCTATGTTCACAGCAATCACAATAACACGTAGTCTGCTGAGGTTGGTTTATCGGAGTTAACAATGCCGCTTTTTATTAAAAAAGAAAGAAAAAAAAGTAAGTACTTTAGGGTACTTTCGACAAAGTTGGAGAAGAAAAAAGAAGAAGTTTTGGAAGAGCTTCAGGAGAAACATAAGGAAGTTGCTCGCTGGGCAAAAAAGAAGGGAATCAAAGTAGAAGAAATCGCTCACAGAGGCGCACGCGGTTTGACAGCAGGGATAGCAACAAGTGCTATCGTTTTGTCTGCTGGAGCCACGCAAAGTGGAGAGCTGCCAAGAAAAGATCTGAGGAACCAAAAAGAAATCAGGAGGGATGTTTCCGACGTCGGTATTAGGTCAGGAGTGAAGGCTAGAAAGGATGTAACGGGTGAAGTAGGAGAAACTTTACAAGGCGTAAATCCATACAACGAGAAAGAAATCTCGAAGCGTCTAAGTAAAGTGTTAAAGATACCGGTTAAAGCCGAGCTTGACGGGATTAGGTTGAATACTACCTATGGAATCATGGGTTACGAATCACATTTGTCTTGTTATCCTGGAGATAACTTATCGACGCACTTCCACTCAGATACTGAATTTAGGAAGTTTGCAGGAGCTGGAATGGCAGGTGGACCAGGGGCATGGGGTTATTTAGCTCCAAATCGTGAAGCACTCAGTACAAAAGAGATCGAAAGGGAAAAATATTATTTCGTAGCCCAAACGTTTCTTTCACCAAATTGGGGAACACCTGCTGTAAAAAACTGGTTTCACCACCGAAAAATGGTGGTGGTCAATCCTAAAAATGGAGTAGTTGTCATAGGTGTTTTAGAAGATGCAGGTCCGGAACCTTGGACGGGAAGTAGTTTCGGTGGTTCACCAGAGGTGGTGGAGGAACTTGATTTAGCCCACACCGGCCCACATGTATTAATGTATTTTGTCGATGATCCAAAAGATCAAATACCGCTTGGGAGGTATGGAATATGAGTATTTTGGCCCTAGGTTTTTTTAAAAAAGAAAAAATTCTAGTTGAGTTAGACAACCTGGAGTTACAAAAAGAAGAAAAAGACAAGCTGCTTCAAATGTCAGAAGAACTAGCAGAATTACGTTTGCTAGACCTGGTTTTGAAAAGATTGGAAGCACGCGATAAAGAGCTCTTTATCGAACAGCTTCACGGTGGTACAGCTGAAATTGCGGCCGAATTTTTACGAGAAAAAATCGAGAATATCGAAGAGATCTTAAGCGAATATGCAAGGGTAATAGAGGCTGAGATACTAGAAGACATCCGCTCTCTGCAGGAGGGACAAGAATGATTGATATAGTAAGTAAGAAAAACTGGTACTTTGCTTTTTCAGCCCTCTTGATTGTGCCGGGAATAATCGCATTGGGTATCTGGGGGTTAAATCTTGGAGTAGATTTCACCGGTGGTACGCTTCTCGAAGTAGCATTTGAGAAGCCGGTTGATAAGGATACTATTTCTACGGTAATTGAAGAAAAAGGAATAGGAGTAGCTACGGTGACTCCGACGGCGGCTAATACCTATTTGGTGCGGACGAAGCCACTTGATGAGGTTGGTCATAAGAAGGTTCTTAACGCTCTGAAAGACAAGTTTGGCCAGGCGGACCAGGTGAGTATCGAAACAATTGGTCCAACGATCGGCGCGGAGCTGCTACGAAAATCAATCATTGCCCTTGCACTTGCTTCAGCAGCGATTGTTTTGTATATTGCTTTTGCTTTCCGAACTGTGCCAAAACCCGTTTCATCTTGGCGATTTGGAATTTGTGCAGTCATCGCCTTACTTCATGATGCCTTTCTTGTAATCGGTGTCTTTGCGATTTTGGGCCGTCTTATGGGGGTACAGGTGGATTCGCTTTTTGTTACCGCGTTGCTGACAATTATTGGATTTTCCGTGCATGATACGATTGTTGTCTTTGACCGCATCCGAGAAAATATGAGTCGGGGAGTGGGAGAAAATTTTGCCACTACGGTTAACCACTCAATTATGCAAACTCTTGGCCGATCAATTAACACGTCGCTGACTGTGCTTTTGGTGCTTCTTGCCTTGCTTTTATTTAGTGGAGCTGGTATTCGGTGGTTCACTGTTGCCCTTTTAGTTGGAGTGATATCTGGTACTTACTCCTCGATCTTCAATGCCTCACCTCTTCTAGTTGTTTGGCAAGAATGGAGCGATAAAAGGTCAAAATAATAAGCAGAGATCTTTTGGTTTGGAGTTTTGAGTGATAAAATTGACGAGATGCGGCTTCTTTTAGCTTCGTTAGGAATCTGCTTTTTCTTAATATCTCCGAGCTATACACATGCTTCAGAGAATTGGGTAATAGAAAATTTTGAGAGCCGAATAGACGTTTTAAAAAGTGGAAAAGTCCAAGTAGTCGAAAAGATAGAAGCAAATTTTGGCAACGCGCAAAAGCATGGAATTTTTCGAGATATACCTTTTGTTTACTATTCCTCCGATGGTAATAAACTCTACACAAAGACCGACGTTCAAGCTGTTACAAGCAGCGGTTTTTCAACACCACATGAAACTTTAAGGATTGATAGTTATGAAAGGATCAAAATTGGTGGTGCCGATAAAACTGTTTCAGGAAAACAAACTTACGAGATCTCCTACTTAGTTAGCGGCGTTTTGCAATCCTTTGCGGACCACGACGAGCTTTTTTGGAATGTAACAGGTAATAGCTGGCCAGTTCCAATAGAGAATGTGAGTGCAACTGTCACTTTGCCAAGCGGAGAAATAATCCAAATTATTTGTTACGAAGGGGCCTACGGCTCTAGAGATCTTTGCCGGCTGAGCCAGACGAATAAAAAGTCAGCAGTTTTTAGCTCCACTAGAGGGTTAGGTGCATATGAAGGCTTAACAGTAGTGGTTGGTTACACAAAGGATCTAGTGCCAATAATCGTTGTTCCACCTCCCAAAAGTATTTTCGATGATCTATTTACGATACAGAACGCGATTGCATTTATGATTACCATGGCGGTTGGGGTAGGTGTTATCATTTGGCTTTGGTACTCCAGAGGTAGAGACTATTGGTTAAGAAAAAGGTACCCCGGTGACACGAAAGCGAAACATGAAGTTCGGCCAATTGGAGCTTACGAGAGTGTTGTGGTTGAATACACACCGCCAGAAAATTTGCGGCCTGCTGAAATCGGGGCTTTGGTTGATGAGCGGGCCGATACTTTAGATGTAACTGCGACAATTATTGACCTGGCAACTAGGGGATTTTTAACAATAAAAGAAGAACCGAAAAAATGGGTTTTTGGCAGCACTGATTATGAGATGACAAAGACAGAGAAAGATACAGAGGACCTTCTCCCTTATGAAAAAGAACTTTTCGACAGACTATTTGATGAGGGGGACAGTGTGAAAATTTCGCAGCTGCGAACCAAGTTCTATAAGGATTTGAAGGCCGTAAAGGATAAACTTTACGAGCAGATGATTAATAACAGGTTTTTCTACGAAAACCCAGAGTCTGTTCGTAAAAAGTATTTATTTTTCGGTATAGGAGTGGATAGTATTGGCGGTTTGTTGCTAGCGTTAGGCATTATTTTCGTAATCGGTGTTTTGATCGCAGTAGGCGTAGGTATAATAGCGACCGGCGCACTTCTAATTGTCGTTTCTCTATTCATGCCTAGGAAGACAGTTTACGGTAGAGAGATGTATCTAAGAGCTCGAGGCTACGAATTATTTATTAGTAAAGCTGAAAAATATAGACAAAGGTTTTTTGAAAAGAAAAATATGTTTAACGAAATACTTCCTTACGCAATAGTTTTCGGTCTCACCGAAAAATTTGCCAAGTCCTTCGCAGCTATGGGGCTAGATCCTGATTCTCACAGTTGGTACGTTGGAGCAAGGCCTTTTAATGCGGCCGTTTTCGGATCTAGTGTTGCTAACTTTTCAGTTTCATTTTCTTCCGCCATGTCTGCCGCCCCTGGTGGCAGTGGTTTTAGCGGCGGTGGTGGGTTTTCAGGCGGTGGTTTTGGTGGCGGTGGAGGGGGGAGTTGGTGAGTAAAAAAGCCTATGAAACGCAAAAGCGGGCCAATTGGTCCTTCATACCAACGCCCACTTAAGCATTAAACTTATAACATAAAATCTCGGCTTTGTCAACTTTCAAGCAGCATCCAACAAACCAAGCTTCACCTTATTGGGGCTAGAATATTTCAACAGCTAGTTGCCTACCGCATGTGTTAGAATTTTCCTGAAATGAGTCAAAAGACTGAAAAAATTAAGAAGAAGTTTGGTATGAGACTGGTTGGTGGTGAGCAGATGCAACGGCTGGTTTGCGAAACGATTTCGATTTTTCCACCGGAGATTATTGACTACGTAACAAAAAATGTTTGGTTTGTTTCTTCCTTCGAAGATGCTTGGGGTTTTGTTTTGAAAATCGACGAGTTAAAAGAAAAAGGCGAATATTTAATATTTCTTGGTGACGAGCTTTTTGAGCAAGATAAATATGCACAACGTTACGAAATTGCGCACGAGGTAGGTCACGTGATTCTAAAGCACAGAAACGCAATTACCCAGCCGCAATCTAAAGAAGAAATTGATAGGCAGGAAGCAGAAGCCCACGAATTCACTCTAAAATATCTTAAATCTTAGATTCTATGTGCAAACCATCGCTTTTTAGATTCAATTTATAGTACTATAAAAGTAGGAAATATGAAAAAAGTCTTATTAATTGTTATTTTCCTTGCAATAATTTCAATAGTCGTTGTAGGTGCTGTTTACTATTGGCAAAATAGAAAAGAAGTTGAGGCTGATAAAGACGCACCTGCTCCGTCCGCTTCACGTGATGCTCGGTTTGGATTTTTATCCGGACCGCCAGGAGACGATTATAAGAAATTTGCAGATACTGACGCAGACTTTATTCGTCCTCACCCCGAACCATTTATCTGGGGAGGTATGCAAGAGCGAAAAGATTCGGAAATAGATTTCGGCGACTCCGACGCTCTTGTAAAAGAAGCACAAAAATACGACTTAAATGTTCTCGCAACCCTGATGCCATACGCGGAGTGGGATCAAATAGAAAGAAAAGATAAAGAGTCTTGTAAGGTAAAAGATGAATTTAGCGGTTATGGTAAATCGAAATTGTTAGGGCAATATAGATGCAGCCCCCATGATTGGGCTGCGTACGAAGAATGGGTGAAAGCTGTTGTTGAACGCTACGATGGTGATGGCACCAAAGATATGCCAGGACTAACAACTCCAACCAAATATTGGGAGGTTAATAATGAGCCTGATCTAAAGCCTCCTCCAGGTGAGGAAGAAGGATTAAGATTTTACGTCGGTGGGCCTAGTGGATACGGGCAGCTTCTGAAGAAGACCTATCTTGCGATTAAAGAAGCAGAATCCCAAGCTAAGGTCTTAATTGCTGGAGCGGCGGGTGGAAACGATGAATTCTTAGATTTTTACCGAGAGCTTTTTGCTGATAAAGAAGTCAAAGACTATTTTGATATCGCCAACGTGCATTGTATTTCCAACGATGACTACCAATCTTTTAACGTTGAGCCTTACAAAAAAATGCTAGCTGAATTCCAAATTGACAAACCAATCTGGGTAACGGAAGCGGAAGCTTTTATTTCGGCTGATCCAGACATGAACGCAGCGCAGGTAAAAGCAAGTACAGTTAAGGCATTAGAACTGGGAGCAGAAAAGATATTTTACACGTCTCTAAATTTTGAAATTTCTCCTGGAAAGCCAGGACCCGGGGGTTTAGGACCTGAGTACCCGACTGATGAGTTAGTCGAACGTGATCCGTTACTAGACGGGGATAAACCAATCGAAGCGTTTAAAAGAATCTTCCAGTCAGCCTCCACAGATTAAAAATAGGTAGTAATATTCGCTTTGTTTTTGAGTTCTTCAAACCACGGCGTAAATTCCTGACTCAACTTTTGGGATCGTAGCTGATCCTTTACCTGCTCTTTTGAAAGGTCCTTAGTTGCTTCTTTATTTTCTTTAATATATTTGTCTACCTCCGCATCAGCGACTTCTATCTTATCTTCAAGAAGCTTCTCAGCTAAGATTTGAATGGCGATCTGCCCCCGTAGCTCTTCAATACTAGTTTTGTTTTGTTTCAAGGCAAGATCAAAATTTTCTTTACCACCAAACTGCTCTTCAAGTTCTTTGATTTTCTTATCGACCCCCTTTTCGCTAGCAGAAATATTTTTTTTAGCCGCCTCTCTTTTTATTAGTACTTCTCGGACGATTGAGTCAAACACATCTTCGCCGCTGGCTTTGGTTAGTTTTGAATAAAATTGCCAGCTTGTTACCCATCTTCCATCAATAGTTCCTGCTATAAATAAACTTTTATTAAAGACAAACAACGAAGCAAAAGCGATGGCAATAATAAGAATTAACAAACTTACCGAATAAGCAATCGGTTTTTGCCCCCATCTTTTAAGGAAATCTTTCCGCCAGGCAGAAAAAAAGTCAGCGACTCCTCCTATGGTAGGTTTTTTGGGAGCTGCCCGTCTTGTTGTGGTTTTTACTGCTTTCGCCATATATTTTAAGGGGTCTGGTCAATTATATACTAATAAAAAAGTTTCGCAAGACCAGAGAATCCTCGAAGAAGTTATTGAATAGCTTAAAAATTTTATAAATTTGTCAAAAAGTGTTTTGGATGTTTTGAAAAACGAAAAAGACCCGGAAAAATTTGTCCAAAAATTCGGAGTATGGTATAATATATACGTTCGCGCGCCAGAAACGGCGCTTAGCCCACAAAGTGGTCGCAGCACGCGAGAGTATCTGACCCCGATACACCGGGGGAACGTACGGAGCGTGCTATTTTTGTGCAAAATTTTAAACCGCTAAATTGTGTTAAAATTCTAGAGTATGATCAAAAAACGTTGGTTAGTGCTAGATGAAAATGGTAAAGATCTCAAAGAAGTTTTAATTAAGAATAGGAATATAAAAGATAAAGAAGCATTTTTTAAACCCCACTTATACAAACTTACCTCACCAGATAAAATTTTTTCCGATTTAGAAAAAGCAGTAGAAAGAATTAAAAAAGCGATAAAAAATAAGGAGCTTGTTTACATTTATGGAGACTTTGATGTTGATGGGATCACCGCTACGGCGATTTTGTGGGAAACAATTGATTTTCTCGGCGGCAAATGCCTGCCTTATATTCCTCATCGGGAAAAAGAGGGATTTGGGATAAATGCGGACGCAATGAAATCACTAGCTAAAGAAGGCGCAAAGTTGATTATTAGTGTTGATTGTGGTATTACGGCGGTTGAAGAAGCAGAAATAGCTAAAAAATTAAGCGTTGATCTTATTATTACTGATCACCACACGTTGCAGAAAACCCTTCCAAAACCCTTTGCTTTACTACACACGGAGGCTCTTGCTGGGAGTGGTGTGGCATTCATGCTCGCCAAAGCATTGCTTGAGTCTTTCTCCAAAAAAGACGACGAACAACTTTATAAAAATTTGGAGCTGGCTACAATTGGGACTTTAGCCGATATGGTTCCGTTAACGGGCGATAATAGGATTATTAGCGCGAACGGGTTTCATAATTTAGCAAAAAGCTCTAGGATCGGCTTACGGGTCCTATACGACGAAGCATCTTTGACCAAAAAAATTGGGCCATACGAAGTTGGTTTTATTATCGCACCAAGACTCAACGCTGCAGGGAGGATGGAACATGCTTTGGACTCATTGCGACTTCTTTTGACAAGAAATAAGAAAAGGGCAAGAGAACTTGCAGTCAAACTTTCAGAGACGAATCGTCAGCGGCAGGAAGCTACCGCCAATGCGCTTTCTCACGCTCGTGAAACTGTAAATGGGGATGGAATCTCAAAGATGATAATCGTCCACCACACTAGTTACCCGCAAGGAGTAATTGGTTTAGTTGCGGGGAGACTAGCTGATGAGTTTTATCGGCCGACTATAGTCATTAGCGAAGTAAAACCAGTAAGTAAAGGAAGCGCTCGAAGTATTAGCGGGTTTAATATTATAGATGCAATAGGATCGGCAAGCAAACATCTAACAACTCACGGCGGCCATCCGATGGCGGCTGGTTTTTCTCTAGCGCCAAAAAAAATTGCCGCGTTCAAAAAGCAGATTTTGGATTATGCAGAAAAAAACTTGAAGGAACAGGATCTTACACCGACTTTGAAGATCGATACGATCCTAGGGAAAGATTTGTTAGGCTATAAAACTTTCGGGGTGATAAACGAGTTCGAGCCTTTTGGTATTGGAAACCCGGAGCCAGTTTTTCTCACTAAAAATCTAGGAATAGCAGATATTCGTAGACTTGGAACAAACGGCAAACATTTGAGGATGAAACTGCGGACGCCGGATTATTTTGTTTTCGATGCTATTGGATTCAGTATGGGTGAGGAGAATGTAAAAGTGGGCGATAAACTAGATGTAGCTTTCAACTTGAAAGAAGATACTTGGGGTGGAAATAGAAGGTTGGAACTGAAGATTAAAGATTTTCGTCATTCAAAATGGCGAGGGGCAGGCGCGGCTTCGTGAAACGAAGACTTATACGCCTGCCCTACGGATTACTGAGTTCGACCTCGACAGAACTCGTATTCGGAACCTTCTGGGCGGCCGAACTTCTCCCAGTGCTTGATGGCGCCAGGAACGAACAGCCAGATACCAGAAGCCAGATACGAATTCTCGAGAATTCCCAGTTCGTGGTTCTTCTCGAGGAGGAGACTCTTGTACCGCCCATCACCGTAGAAGGTGATGGCGATGTCCTGCAGGGTGTCTCCTGGTACGGTGTAGGAACACCCTGTTGACGACACGTTCGAGCCCGGTGGCTCGTGCGGAGTCTCTGCGTCGCTGTTGGTCCTTGCCGTGATAAGAAGGGCTGCAGCGGTGAGAATCACTACCACTACGATGACCACTACGATGACCCCTACTAGAAAGCCTCTCATTCTTTCCTCCTGCTAGAAATTTCTATCCAGCTGCCTCCCCAACCAGACAGATTGAGCCCATAGTGTAGCATAAATGAACTTAAAAGTCAACATTTAGGCAGTTAGGAGTGTTCAAATCTGAGCTAGACAAGCAAGTTTGGTTAGCGTAAAATAGGTTCGTTGTGAAACGCGATTTGGCAAGCGATACAATTAAAAAAGTCGGTAAGAAAGTTACTTTATACGGATTCATAAACACGCGTAGAGATCACGGAAAAATCATCTTTCTGGATCTGCGTGATGCATCTGGAATGGTTCAAGTAGTCGCAACGCCCAAAGCGGAAGCTGCTTACACGGTTGCAACTAGGCTTGGTGCTGAAGATGTGATTAAAGTCGTTGGTAGTATCAATAGACGGCCAAAGGAGAATGTTAATAAAGAGATTCCAACAGGCGAAATTGAAGTCAGTGCCCAGGAAATTGAATTGATCAACAAAGCAGCAGCACTGCCAATTCCAATCGAAGGAGAAGGATACGATATAGAAGAAGCGATTCGTTTCAAAAGTCGCTACATTGATTTGCGCCGCAGCCGGCTACAAAAAAATCTGAAGCTTCGTCACAAAATTACGAAATTGATCAGAGAATTTTTGGACAAAAAAGGTTTTGTCGAAATAGAAACTCCGTATCTTTCCAAGACTACTCCTGAGGGGGCCAGGGACTTTTTAGTTCCAAGCAGATTGCAAAAAGGGGCTTTTTATGCTTTAGCTCAATCTCCGCAGCAGTACAAACAACTACTAATGATCGCTGGTTTTGAGCGTTACTATCAGATTGCTCGAGCTTTCCGAGACGAAGATTTACGAGCTGACCGGCAGTTTGAACACACCCAAATAGATGTCGAAATGGCGCATGTTGAGCGGGAGGATGTGATGAGCCTGGTAGAAGAAATGATCATATTTGTTGTTGAAAAAAGCGGGCAAAAAATAGATAAAAAGCCTTTTCCAGTTCTCACCTACAAGGAAGCAAAGGATAAATACGATACAGACCGCCCAAATCTGGCTAGAGATAAAGATAAATTACACTTTTTGTGGATAAAAGACTTTCCCTTATTTGAAAAAACTGAAGGTGGTGGTTACACCTTCTCTCATAATCCATTTGCTTCACCAAAGCAGCAGGACGTTGAGGCTCTTGCAAAGAGAAAGGATTTAGACAAGCTGCAGTCTCTTCAGTACGATCTTGTTTGCAACGGAGAAGAAATAGGCGGTGGAAGTATTCGTATTACGAATCCAGAGATTCAAAGACAAATCTTCTGGGTAATGGGTTATTCCGACTTTCAAATTGAGGAACAGTTTGGTCATTTACTTTCTGCTTATGAATACGGTGCGCCTTTTCACGGTGGGATCGCTTTAGGACTGGATCGATTAGTCGCGTTAATCGCGGGAGAGGACAACATTCGAGAAGTGATTGCCTTTCCAGTAACAAGTAGCGGCCAAACTTCTGTGATGAATGCTCCAAGCAAGGCAGACAGCGGTCAACTTAAAGAGTTAGGGTTAAAGATTGTTCACAATGACAAATGACAAAATCCAAATGTCAAATGTTCGGACTAGAATTGCGCCCTCGCCCACAGGCGATCCTCATATCGGTACAGCGTACACAGCCCTTTTTAATTATGCTTTTTCTAAGAAAAATAAGGGCAAGTTTATCTTGAGGATTGAAGACACTGATAGAACAAGGTTGGTACCGGAAGCTGAACAAAAAATCATCGATTCGCTGACTTGGCTGGGAATAAAATGGGATGAGGGACCATATAAACAAAGCGAAAGACTAAATCTTTACCAAGATACGGCCAAAAAGTTGGTGACAAAAGGAGCCGCATATTACTGCAATTGTCCCCCTGAAAGACTTGAGAAAGTTCGTCAGGAACAGCAAGCCAAAGGTGAAGTACCACGATACGATAGAAAATGCCGCTTGAATTCCCCGAAGAAAGGCCCCTTCGTCGTCCGGCTGAAAGTACCCGAAGCTGGGGAAACGAGTTTCAACGATTTGATTCGCGGTAAAATTACTTTTAAAAATAAAGATATCGATGACGCTATCATACTGAAATCCGATGGGTGGCCTACCTATCACTTGGCAGTGGTTGTGGACGATGCTGATATGAAAATAAGCCACGTAATACGTGCAGAGGAATGGCTTTCCTCGACCCCAAAGCATGTAATACTAGCGAAAGCTTTGGAGAGCAAATTACCAAATTTTGCCCACCTGCCTATCCTGAGAAACCCAGACAGAAGTAAAATTTCCAAAAGAAAAAAACCTGTTTCCATTGTTTGGTACAGAGAGCAGGGCTATTTACCCGAGGCAATTATCAACTACTTAGCATTGATGGGTTGGTCGATGCCAGACGGAAGAGAAAAATTTACCCGGGATGAGTTTATCCGTGAGTTTGATCTGGCTAGAGTAGATCCAACCGGTCCAGTTTTTGATCTGCAGAAGTTAGAATGGCTAAACGGTGAATGGATCAGGTCATTATCAGCTGAGGAATTAACTAGGAAACTCGAGGGTTATGCAGAGGTTGGCTCTTCTGACATAAGGAAAGTTTTACCTCTGGTACACGAGCGACTGAAAAGACTTTCTGAATTCGACAACCTGACCAACTACTTTTTTGATGAAGAGATAGAAATAGCCAAAGAAACAATTATCCAAAAGGGTAAGGGTGTAAAAGAAACTAAGGAAGTCCTTCAAAAAATCGCTGCCGCGCTATCGACCACTGATTGGAACAAGAAGGAAATTGAGGACACGGTTAAGAGGCAGCAGGAAAAGATTGGTTGGAGTAATACTGATTTATTCCAGACAATTAGAGGGGTTGCTACCGGAACCCGTGCGACTCCACCGCTTTTTGATACCTTGGAAGCTATTGGGAAAGAAAAGGTAGCCAAACGGTTTAAAAAAGCTATAGCGTTACTTAGCTAATAAGTCTCGTTTTTGCTACAATAAATTTAATGGACCAACTGCCTGGTAGTAATATTCTCAGTCCTTTCTTTTTTGCTGGTAAGCTGGAAGAGGAAAAATTCAAGCGATTCGAACGACTTGCAGAACTCTTTACTTGGCTGGCAGTTATTCTCGGTCTTTTAATACTCCAACTTCCTTTCGCCCAAGATTTAAACAAGCAGGCTATTTATATTATTGACGCTGCAATCGGAGTGTATGCGTTGGTATGGTACCGCCTGATTCCCAAAAAATTTTCTGGACGTCTAAAAATGCTTGCCAGCAATTTGATAACGATCACATTCATCGCATTCATAGTCCACAATACTAGTGGAGTTCAAGGTTATCTGATATTTCTTTATTTCCTCGCAATATTGTCATCAGCTATGACACAGCCAATAGCCTATATGCTAATTACTGTACTATATGTTGAATTTCTAATTTTTCTAGAGGCGTTTTTGACAGCAGGGGCTTTTGAAGTAAACATTAGTTTGGCAGTTTTACACTCTTGGGCTTTGCTTTTGGTTGTTTTCTTTGCTCGATTTAACGCTGGAGAAGCATCACTACTAAAAAAAAGGCAGGAGGAAGTTATTTTAGGAAGGGAGAGGGCGCTTGGAGAATTGAAGGATGAGTTTGTGTATATTATTTCCCACGAACTGAAGCAACCAGCCACAGCAATCAAAGGTTACCTCGCGACACTTTTTTCTAAGTACTCAGATTCCTTCAATACCGACACAAGGGAAATAATTGAACTTACAAACGTCAACAGCGGCCGACTAAGCAAGCTTTTAGATGATTTATTAGATATCTCCCAAATTCAAAAAGGAAGTCTAAAAATAAAAATGACTGATGTATCCTTGCGGCCGGTTATAAGTGAAGTACTCTCCTCCCTGCTTCTTGAGGCACAGAATAAAAGAATCTCTTTGGTCCAAAAAGGGGCTGAGGAAATGGCCGCAAAAGCAGATGCCGACCGCCTAAAAGAAGTTTTAACTAATCTCGTGGGTAACGCCGTGAAATACACCCCCGAGGGGGGAAAAGTAATAGTTGAGGTGAAAAAAGAAGGAGGATTTTCCAAAATACTAGTTTCGGATAACGGGGTTGGAATTTCTGAGGGAGATCAAAAACATCTGTTTGAAAAATTTTATCGAGTAGAAAACGAAAAAACCGAAGCTGTAAAAGGCAGCGGACTAGGGCTTTTTATTACTAAACAACTAGTCGAAAAAATGGGAGGGCAAATTGGGTTCACATCAAACGTAGGTGAGGGCACAACATTTTATTTCACCTTACCTAGATACAGGTGGTAACGATGGGAGAACAGGCAACTACGTTTAAAAGAATAGAAAGAATAATCGAGCTATCGGCCGGCTTAATAGTAGTTTCCGGCTTGATCATTATCAACCTACCAATTATCCCGACACCGAATAAGACGGTTGTTTGCATTGCCGCTGTTTCTGTGGCTGTCTTTGTTTTTGTTTGGCATAAGTTGAAAATTTCAATTTCCCTAATGAATAAAAATTTCGTTGAATCAATTGTATACCTGGCTACAATTGCAATAATTGTTCACGTGACAGGTGGGGCACGAAGTTATTTCAATTTCCTCTACCTTTTACCAAATCTTTCTGTTTCGACTACCTCAACTCGGTGGTATACGGTTACTGCCTGGTTTATCACTTCGGTTTTTATCTTTGGAGAAGCACTTTTATTTCCTCAACCGTCGATAAGTATTATTTCGGGTTTTGTTTCTCCACCGTTGAGTCTGGCAGTTCTTAATGTCTGGGCAGTCGGGTTAGTAACTACGTATGGTAGATTCCTAGCAAGAGAGGTTGAGACTGCTCAAATAGCAGCTACTGAAGCAACCTTGGAAAAAGAAAAAGCTATTAATAAACTTAAAGATGAATTCCTTTTCATTATTTCCCATGAGCTGCGCGGACCGATTACAGCAATAAGAGGGTATTTAGAACTTTTCCTTAGTGGCGAAATCGTAAAAAAAGAAGGTGAAGCAAAAAATTTGGCTTCGGCCGCTTTTAGGCAAAGCGATCGTCTCAACGAGCTGATTTTTGAGTTGCTGGATCTATCTAGGTTGGAAGTTGGAAAACTTAAACTCTCACCCGAAAATTTCGATATAAATAAATATCTAGACGAGCTGCTTAATAAAGAGAAAGAGCGAGCAAAGGAAAAGAAAATAGAATTTACCTTCAAACCGACTAGTAGTGCTTTATCGGTCCGGGCCGATAAAGAAAGAGTACGCGAAACGATTCTAATTTTAATCGATAATGCCATCAAATACACAGGCGAGTTTGGAAAGATTTGGGTCTGGACCCAGTCAACAGATAAAAAAGCCTATATTTCCGTAGCTGATAGCGGTGTTGGAATTTCTGAGGAAGACTTATCACATTTATTTGATAGATTTTATCGATCAGTGTCCACTCATAGCGTCGGTTCAACAGAAGAGAAAAAAGAAAAAAGTATCGGCTTGGGGCTATTTTTAGCTAAGAGTTTGATCGAGAAGATGAATGGGGAGATTTTTGTTGAAAGTAAGCTTGGAAAGGGCAGCAAATTTACTTTTACAGTTCCGTTATCGGCAAGCTCATAATAACCACCCACTTATTATCATGTCTAGTAAAATTTAATACGATTTGATTAAATAGGAAAAATGGGTACTGTTTACCTATTCGATTATTTTTTATTTACCTTTTTTGCTAGTTTTGGAATAATCCAAATTGCTTTGTCCAAAAAGTTTTCAGTTCGCTGGTTTTTTGGTACAGTGCTCGTCTTGCTAGCCTACGGGTGGTTTTTTTGTAGTAAGGACCGCAGCGTGCCAACGATTGTAGAAGGATCCCAGCTTTTTATTATCTTTGGCTTATCTGCGGTTTTTGCTGCAGCAGCCACGCGGGTTTTAATTTTACTCAACAGGAAAAAATGAACTTACTGTCTGTCGATAGAGAACTTTTTTTGAAAATTAATAGTTTTGTGGGTGAGGTACCTATACTTGACAACCTAGTAAAATTAGTTGTTAATGAATATTTTGTTCCTGTGAGCCTGGCGCTAATAATACTTTACCTTTGGTTTTCGCACGGTAAAATGGGAGCAAAGATTAGAGAAAGCCTTCCTCTTGCGGTTGTCTCAGTTGGGTTGATTAATCTAATAATCACTGTGCTCAACAAATTTATTATTCGCCCCCGACCTTTTGATCAGCTATCTACCAACTTACTTTTCTATAAACCGACCGACCCTTCGTTTCCTAGCAATGCAGTCGCAGTTGGCTTCGCTTTAGCAGTATCTATTTTTCTAATTGATAGGAGATTGGGTACTTTTGCTCTATTTTTAGCAAGCTTTTATGGTTTTTCACGAGTCTATGCTGGAGTCCATTTCCCTGGGGATGTAGTTGTCGGAGCTTTAGTTGGAATTTTTGTAGTCTTGCTAGTTGCAAGATTCCGATCTCTAATTAAGTTTTTAACAAAATTGATTGAAAGAGTTCAAGTCAAACTTAAGCTAAGCCTTGACTATTAAGAAGCTAATCCTTAATCTAATTGTATGCCGCAGCAAGTGTCTCCATCATCGAGCCTTAAAATCTTTACTGGAAAATCAGAAAAAATAAAAAAGGTCGGACCAAAAACTATACTTAAATGGACTATCGGTTTTTTGATACTAATTTTATTTCTCGCTTCAACATCTTTGGTCGCTGCAAGCTATTTGTCTTTCAAACTTCCTTTGGTCTCCAAAAGCTTTCAAAGAAAGGTTGATTATTTCGTTGCTTCAGTACCAGGTATACCAAAAACTCCGAAACAAATTCTCGCCAAAGCCCTTGAAGATAGCCAGAATATCCAGACCTCGACCGAAGATTTTGATCTAAGTGTCCGTAGTGGCGGAGATTTACTTATAGCTATGAGGATTAAAAGTAAAATTGACACTCGCGATTTGAGCAATGTTTTGCTGCAGGCGGATATACAAGGTGAAATTTTTCAAGGGCGTGGTAGTGTCAAGCTCACAGTTTCAATCATCGAAATAGGCGACGATCTTTATTTTAAGCTAGAACAGACACCGAGCATTCCTGGTTATGACCTAAGTGGGTTGGTTGGAGGTTGGTACAAAATAAACCTAACCGAAGCTGGTTCAAGTATTGGTGCTTCTGGTTTGGACGATGAAAAGATAAGAAGCGATGTTAGCGAAAAACTAGAGGAGACGTTTGATTTTCTGGATGAGAACGAACTTTTTAAGGAAATAAGAAAGCTTTCGGATGAAAAAGTAGCTGGTAGAAGCAGCTTTCATCTTCAGCTAGTGGTTGATTCGGGTACATTGACAAAATTTTTACGTGAGCTTACATCAGAGTCGCAGATTGATGAAGCCGAAGTCGCCGATACCTTCGAAAAAGTAAAATTTGATATGTGGGTCGATAAGAAAGCCTTTTTTATAAATAAATTGGAAATAATCACCAATTTAAAAGGGTACGCTGCGACTTCCAATCTAAAGCTAATACCTAAAACTGAGTCATTTGAAGCTAAACTATCTTACACTTTGTCGGATATCAATAAGCCAATAAAAATCCAGCCTCCAAAAGACGCACAAGAACTGAAATCTTTCTTTGAACTTCTCCTGAAGGTTCAACCTTCCACCAGCGCTCTTCAAGAATCGGTTTTAGGTGTGAGTACGGTGACATCTAAATTTGGCAGCAACATACTGTTTTACGAGAGGCTATTGCACGTGGTGACTTTGTTCCCCGGTTCTATTTAGCTAGTTGAAATGCTCAAAGCTATCCCAACAACTTAATTCAAATTAATAACTGAACCAGTTGTTGTGGAACAAAATGAATTTTGTCGATAACTCAACCTATCGAGTTGCGCTTATTGTAGCTATCCCACCCTCAGTGTTTGGCGCGGAGACAGTTATTCGGTCGCCGGTACTTTGACAAATGTCATAACCAGTGTCAGTCGCATCCCCAGCAGGAGCTGGATCTTTGGGTAGGTCAGCAACATAGTCTGGTACCACAGAAGCGGCAAGATCTTTGTCACCTGTGCCGATACTATCAGTTGTGGGACAAGTTTCATATGGACCAGCTGGGAAACTGCCGTTATCAACGAAATATTGATTTACCGCATTTAGAACAGTTAGGACGTCCGCTCTTCTTTGAGTGTTTCTGGCATCTCTAGTTTGTCTGGCTGGGTTGATGGCGACTAAAACAATCACCAAGAGGATGGATAGGATGGCGATAACTACTAAAAGCTCGATGAGTGTGAAACCCTTCTTAAGTTTAAGTTTGGACAGCTTTACTCACCTCCCACTATTATTAAAACATCAAATTGTTCGCCCTCTGAAAGGGGTGAACCTACATTAATAGCATAGCGCTCCCTCAAATCCTTTGTCAAGAGGTCCAAGATAGCTTTTTTACTGTTCTTAACTTGAAGGTTCGTAGATTGGTAGTTAAAATTGGCTGCATTACCAACATCTACTACATTGTAGCCTTTATCGATCAAGTAGTCACGTGCTTGACTGGCAGTGCCGACGGTTCCGGAGCCGTTCAATATTCGGATTTTATAATCGGCTTTATTGATCTCCACTTGAGGTTTTGAACTTGCGGTGGCTTCTTTCTTCTCAGTCTCTGGGGTGGCCTCTTTTGGTTTTCTGGCTGCAGAAGCAGGGGTTGCTTTAGATGGTGTAGCTGCTTTATCTTTATCAGAGGAAAGGAAGATATCTTTGAGGTTTGGCCAAAAAATGAGGATTGCCGCGGCGAACAGGATTACCAATGATATTAGTAGTAAAGATATTAAATTAAACCTTCTTTTGGTAGAGGAGCCGCTTGGGGCTCGTAAATTTTTTGAAATCTTAGATTTTGGGAATACGAAGCTTGAAGCATCATAAAAGGAGAGAGCGATTGCTCGACTGTAGTCCGCAAAATCGTAGCCAGTTTGTTGGGAAGATTCGGATGAATCATAAACAATCTGAGTAATAAACTTCCGGGCAATGAAAAAACTTTTCAAAAATTCTGTTTCCCGACCGTAAACATAAACGGTTTTCAGCGGTTCCTGATTATTCTTCGTGTATTCCACCTCTAAGATTTCTCTAGCCAGCATAATGACATCTTTTTCTGATTGGGCTAGTGGTTTTTTCAACTTGAATGTAGATGAAAAAATGACTTCATCATTCACCACCAGTGAATAAATCAAATCTTCTTCTGATGAGATGAATAGATAAGGTGGTTTCTTAGGACCAACTAATTTTGGAAAAATTGTCGGGGTAGGGACAATAGCTTTCAAGGAAAAACCAGCATCCTCAATGATATTGGTCAAGATACGGAGAGATTCCAGCTTCGTTGCAACTACTTGGTAAGTTCGTGGTGAAATTTCTCGGTAAATCACACTTGCTTCGTCTAAGTTAAAGGGGAGGTCTGGAGCTATTTTTGTCTTTATTTCCTCACTTAGCTTCTTTGGTTTCTCTTCAAACCTTATGCTGGTAAAAAAAGTCTCTTGCTCATTTAAGCCCAACACGACGTTTTTTGTCTTCAAGCGGCTATAGTTTTCTAGAAAAAAAGTCTTCAGTGCTTCTCTAAAAACACTTTGATTTACCATCTGGCCGTTAAAAACTACCTGTGGGGGAAGGCTTTTTTTAGCAATAAAGGAAATCTTAAATCCTCTCGGGGTTGGGCGAGCAGAAACAGCTTTAATTGCCGTATCGGTAAATACTAAAGTAGCAAATTTTGGACCAAATATCATTTTAGACCTTGCGTTTTATTGCGGCCATGTCCATTTTACCACTAAATGAATTGGTATTTAATCTTATGGAACTAGCGACCAACCGGAATGATTAAAAACCCAGCCGGTGTCGTAGGAAGCAGTAACCTCTATTTTTTTGATGATGTTATCTTTCTGAGCCTGACTTGTGAGGGTACAGTCTCCGCCAGAAAGGTTATAAGTAATTGTTATGTCTATTGAGTCTTGACTTAGCGAATCTGACCCTGTGCAACCTCCTGGTTGCCTCATTAGTTTGATTAATCCGTGTTCAGCACCAGCTTCCGCTGCGTAATAAACCCTTTGGCTAAGTTTATTTCGAGCACTTGCTTTGGCTTGGCCTAGCGATCGCAAAATTGCGCTAGTTAGTACGAGGGTAGCTATGGTAACCGCTACAATCATAATTATTAAAGCTTGACCTTTTTGGTTCATCTGGTGCCCACCACCGTTTCAAACGTTTTTTGTTTTGGCCCTCCCTTTGGGACCGTTGTCGATCGCAGAGTAAAAGTTATTTTGATTATTGGATTCCCTCCAGTATTGCCCACGCGTGTAAAAGTCATGTCTACTGGTGCGGTGACTAAGTTGCTTGTGAGGTAAATCCAGTCGGGGACCCCAACTTGCTGTCGTTGCAGATCCAGCGTCTGACTTCTTTGGCGATAAATATAATCATTCCCGTTTATTGTTAACCGAAGAAGAGGTTCAGAATCTCCAAGGTTGACTGGAATAACAACATTCTCTGCTCGGTGGATATCATACGTAAGTCTATTGATTACATAGCGTGCATCATCTTGCAGGTCGTTTTTTGTACTAGCTTCGAGGGAAAATTCTCCAGTTCGCAGCATTATATCTACAGCGATAATTAAAACAATCCCCAGCAAGGCAAAGTAAATAATCAGCTCTATCAAGCTAGCTCCTGTTTGCGATTTTTGTAGGAATTTCTTTATCATGGCGAATAGTTAATAGCTACATCTTCTACCACCGGGCTTGTACCGTTAATATTCGAAGAAAGAATAAATTTGTACCTAATATAACGACCGGCAACTTTTTGGAG
>DASVHF010000022.1:0-12899 GCA_036382695.1 Candidatus Nanoarchaeia archaeon
ACGATGGGTTTCGCGAAAGCCAGCTTTTGTTAAGGCCTTGAGTAACTTGGCGGGTTTAATATCCGAAGGGAGCTTCATAGGGAAGTAACTTTTACCTTCTTGGGAAGAGAAATTTTTGTCGAGGTAACCAAACCTTCTTCAATGTTGTCCGGAGGAGGGACTTCTTCACCATCTTCTACCAACGCTTCTAGATAACAGAGGATGCCTTCCTTAATCGAAGCTAAGGCTTCTTCAATCGTATCACCGTTATCAGCGATACCCAATTTAGGACAATATGCAGTAAAACAAGGTTCGTTTGTCCCAGTTCGCTCATCCGGCTCAATAATGACTCTGTAATTTAAGATGGTTTTTTCCATACCCACCCAGTATAGTCAAACTGGTGCTTTTTTGCAACTGCCGCCTCCCCAACCGATAAGGTACTTTCTGTAACTACCAAAATCGACAAGGGCCGCTTTAAAGTCGAAATCCCGTCCGCAGATACGCAGGATATAGAATTCAATTGGTGGATTGTAAACTAGGCTAACCAGACCAATCGCCATACGAGCACGGCGTCTTTGAACTAGCTAAAAAGCGAGAGGAAGCGGAAACTGACCGAGGCGAAAGCCGAGAGAATTTCCGAGGATCCCGAAGCTTTTTAGCGTAGTTTCAACCGCCAGCACAGTCTGGCGATCGTTTTGGCGCTTAGCCCATGAAATGGTCGCAGAACGCTTTAGCGGTCTCCGTTTGCGACCAAAGGTAGCAAAAATTATTAAATTGGTGGGTCATGAATTAGCTACTTAAATGTTACCTCTAAATTCCATTTGTATCTCTCAAAAACAATCCTTGCCTTCGAGAAGAAATCCTCTTGACCCAAAATAACTTTGAAGGCGCCTAGTTTATCGGCAAATAATACTTTGGCGGTGAATCTATGTCCACCAAGCTCCAGCTCTACCGCAGATTCATAGGCTAAAAATAGCGCGCCATCAACCCCGAACGATCTTACCGATTTCTCTTTATTCAACTTTATTCCGAGGAGATCGGCTACTTCGCTTGTTACATATGAATAATCAGCACCTGAATCCACCATGGCAAGTATTGGAAGTGTGGCTTTATCCTTATAAATAAACCGGACAGGAACAAGGGGTCTGAGCGTAGCATCTGGAGAACCAGGCAGTTTGGTGTAAGGAAAATTCATTTCTTATGTTATGTAACCCCTGTAATTGCCGGCTGCCGAAATAAGCACAACGTCTTTCTCTTGTAGGCTTTCCACTTTCTCGGAAACTTCTTTAAGGGTTTTCCCTGACGTGATAACTTTTTTATAATCAGCAGAAACAGCTACCCAACCATAGGTAAACTTTCCTAGCAGTTTTGTCAGGTCTATCGTCTTCATACAAAGCAATTCTAAACCAATCGTGATAATAATTGCAAGCGTCTGTGAAATCGTTGACTGGTAATGGCATTAGCTGGCGATGTCGACATCGACGGCGTGCTGGGTGCAAGGACAATCAAGACCAAGCGGAAAAGGTGATAAAAACAGAGTTTAACCGGTGGATTGTGGACTAGACCTTAGTTTTTCTTATCCTTATTTTTCCCGGCTCAATTATTATTAGATTCCCCTTGATGATTTCTATTGACAGCTGGCTCAGCGCTTTCTTTATTTCATCCACAAGTCCGTAGGTGGAGATTTCATTGGGAAACCGTGAAATAACAATCCCATAATGTGCGCCTAGAGGAAACCGAATTATGTTTGCAAAACCTAAATCTGCGGAAAAGAGAACTGCTTTATTATTTTTAGCAAAGCTTGCCACTTCCTCATCGCTACTTCCGCGCAAATGATCCCGGATACTCAACACCTTCCAACCTAGCTCTTGCAGTACGAGTTCAAGAGATCTTGGCAAATCTTCATCAACAACGGCTTTCATTTAGGTCACAACTGATTTAATAGGAAATGAGGGTTTCTTCACTGATAACTTTTTGAGCGTAACGAAGAGCGGCTAAAACTTGGTTCTTGGCCAAGCCATACTCTTGGGCAACTTCTGCAATATCCATACCACCAGCAATTTTGCCTACAATCAAATCCACAGGTACACGAGTTCCTTTAATGACCGGCTTACCGAATTTTATTTTAGGGTCCAAAACAATATTTGTAGCTATTTGTCTCATATGAATCCAGTATACCACACCACTACCACCCACCAGCGCAACCTGATGGTATCTCTAATGCTTCCGTTGATGCAGCTACAATTACTGCAGACCAAACCGAAATCGTCGTTGAAACCACGGCCGTAAAACCAGATTCGAAAGTATTTGTCACTGCCACCTCTCTCACCGACAAGGTGCTCTCTGTATCTGACATTGTCGATGGACAAAGCTTCAAAGTCCGCATTACTTCCCCGTCAGCCAAGGATATAAAGTTTAATTGGTGGGTTGTAAATTAGGAAGCAAATTCCAAAACTGGAACCTTGATTGTTTGGGCAGGTTCCCTACCACTTTGAACTAAGTCGTCAATTTTCTTAGAGACCTCCGCTGAATAGTATCTTTCCCCGCATTGGACACAAACTTCAATCGGTACATTTTTTATTACGTAAAGCCTGCCTTCCCAGCGAAAGTCCACGTCAATATTTTTTATTTCTGTTTTCCCCTGACAAAAGTAACAATCTCTAGACACGACCTTTTACCTCCCTGCTTCTAGTTTTGTAGTCCAACCACTTTGGCCCTAATCTGGTCAAGATCCATTAACTCCTATTAAATCATGTTGGACATAAGCGAAGCAAGCAAAATACAGCTGCTGGGCAGGCTCCATCTGTGAGGTGACAGGGTGACAGGAAAACAGGGAGTCTCCTTGTCAGTCTTTCTCGATGACCAGCTTCCCTAGGGTTTTTTCAGGTTCCTCATTGCTATTTTCCACAAACTCTTTGTAGTTTCGAAATTCTCTTCGCAGCTGTCTCAACTTATCGGTCTTTGGCGTTCGAAAAAATGATAAGATTGGTTCAATCTTTAACCAGTCACTTCTACTTTCCCCTATAAAATAAGGATAGCTAGAATAAGGATATTGGTCCAAATATCCTCTTGTAAAAGTAGGATTTTGATGGATGTATCTTGACAAATGTAATAGCTTCTCATCGGTATCTACAAGCATCGCTTTGTACGTGCCTTGGAATAAGTGGCCAATTCGGTCGTATCTTCGATTAAAGTACATCACGTAGCTTGTTAAGAGTCGCCGCAGCAGCTTTTCCATACCATCTTTCTCTGTTTGCTTTATTAAAAGGTGGAAATGGTTTGGCATCAAACAGTAACAGATAAGGTCTACTTTCTGGTACAGCGGTTCTAGTGGCCTAGCCCTAACAGGTGAGAAGCCTGTGATCTCTAGTAAAGGGTGTTTTTCAAAATCAGCCGCTGGAGAAAGATAGAATTTAAGTAGGTGTAAAAATACACGATAATCTTGGTCGTCAAGAAAAATTCTCCGTCTCTCTACCCCCCTATTGTAGGCGTGATAATACCCACCCTCCGTGTATTGTTTAATACTTCCTTTTGCCGGCATACCATTTCATATTACTGACAAGGAGACTCCTTGTCAAGGCTGCCAACTGACAGGGAGACTCCTTGTCAGAATTAGGTTCAAATTGGACACTTGACAAGCTTTATTACGCTACTCTAGACTAAATGAAAAGTATTTTTAAAGGAGGGCAATGTGAAAGAAAACATCTCTATTATTTCAACAAGAGTCATCCAAATCGGACTCGTTTTACTCGCTTTTTTAATTCCGATTTTCTTTCTCCCGACAACAAGTGAATTTTACAATTTTAATAAAACGGTTCTTTTGGTAGTCGGTGCTTTCTTTCTGTTTTTTGTCTGGGGCGCCAAAATGGCAGCGGAACAAAAGGTACAGCTCACACGAACACCACTAGATATTCCCCTGATTCTATTCCTAGGTATCTATATTGCAGCAACAGTGTTCTCACTTGACCCGATAATTTCCTTCCTTGGAACTCATCCGGTATTTTTTGGCTCGCTTCCCTCTGTTGCAGCCCTGATAATCATCTACTTTTTGGCTACCACTCATTTAAATGCCGCCTACCGCAGAGGGGTTTTCATTGCTTTTGCACTTTCTGCAACTATTCTTGCTGTAGCGAGCATTGCTTACTATTTTGGCCATCCTTTCTTGGGTACGGACTGGGCACAAGCCCGGCAATGGACGGCAGCTGGCGATCTGACTAAATTGGCTATCTTTCTGGCCATTTCCATCCCACTGACCATATCTCTTTCTTTCTTTATGAAGGATTCCTGGATGCGCTACATTACTTATATTTTAGCCGCCCTGCAGATCATTTCCTTCGCCTTGGTTAATATCCTGCCTGCTTATGTGATTTTAGTAGCAGCTGCACTTTTCACCCTACTTTTTGTACCAAGACTCCGCTTTAAGCAGGAAGAAAAAGCAGCCTTTGGTGTTCTAGCAGTCATACTAGCGATCGTTTTAGTTTTAGTAAATGTCAAAGGTGTTGGTGACGCGGTGTTCAAACCACTAATTAGTGGCAAGGATAACTCAATTTCTCTAACCAAACCGCTAAAACTACCTTTGACGGCAGCTTGGCAAACCAGCGCTCGGGCGCTAGCCAATCGGCCAGTTTTTGGCAGCGGTCCAGCTACCTATGGCTTAGTTTTCCCTTCATTTAAGCCGATTTCACTAAATACCATTAATGAAAACAACCTCTGGAATATTCGCTTCGATTCCAGCGGCAGTGGTGTATTGGACCTGCTGGCTACTACTGGTGTACTTGGCGTGCTAGCTTTGCTATTTATCATCGTTGTTCTCATCAGAAACATGGCTTCGATTTCAATCGGAGCCCAACCCACAGAGAGAAACACTAGCTTTATTCTACTGCAAGCTGCCCTGATAGCTAGCTTGGTAAGTTGGATTATATTTGATATTTCCACCATTAACGGTCTAGCATTTTTACTGTTGGCAGCTACCTTCTATTCGACTCTCCGCGATTTGGGTTCAAGCCAAGCTAGTGAGATTAGCCTTCAACTGGTTGCTTTGAAAGCTGGTGCGATAAGAGCAGTTGAAGCTGGACCAGCAGCTAATAAGCCAAACTCCCTATCCTGGGTCTTTTTCGTCCCGGCTTTAGTTTTATTTGCCGCTATTGCATTTTACTCCTGGAGTACTTACCGAGCTGAATTTTTCTATCAAAGGGCGATAGTTGCCTCCCTTGAAAATAAAGGTCGAGATACTCGAGACAACCTAGTAGCAGCTATTAATACAAACCCTTACCGGGATACTTACCACCGGGCTCTACTCGTCACCGATCTGGCCCTTGCCCGAAGTTTGAGCCAACAGGGAGGGGAACAACTAACTGAAGACCAACAAAATACCCTTCTAGCTTTGGTTCGTGAAGCAATTGATCAAGGTAGAATCACTACCGGCTACGAGGGTCGAGGCTTGGGATCATTTCAAATTAAGAGGTCGCCTGGTACTGCGGCTTTGAATGTAGCCAACTGGGAGAGCTTAGCTATTGTTTACGCAAATATTGGAGGAGAGCTTCGCCAAGACGCGACTATCCACGCTATCAATACTTATTCTCAAGCACTTCAGCTCGATCCAACAAACCCTCGGCTCTACGAAGCTTTGGGCAATGTTTACATGAACCTAGGTGATGTGGATAACGCAATCAGAAACTATGAGCTAGCGGTCTCGGCAAAGTTTGACTACGCCTCCGGCCACTACAGCCTTGCTCAGGCAGTCAGGAAAAAGGGAGACAACCCAGCCAGGGTGGTAAATGAGCTTTCCGCCACTTTGCAGCTACTTGAGGATAACAAACAAAATAAAGCTGACCGAGAAAGAATACAGAAGGAACTAGCCGATGCAAGAAAAGAACTTGAAAAGGCTGGGAAGCAAGGTCAGCAAACGACGCAACTGCAGCAAACTCAACAAGCCACTCCAAGCGCGGCTCCTGGTCAGTAATAGTTTTAAGTCATAAGTAACAAGTGGCCAGTTGTAAGTTTTAAGTTTTAAGATCGGAGTCTACAGACGTAACTTTTCCCTATTTTGAAGCCGTGTAAGCGTCCACTCCCGGTGTGTACATTTTTCGTGGTGGACCGTGTGGGATTCAAACCCACGACCTCTGCCATGCGAAGGCAGCGCTCTATCGCTGAGCTAACGGCCCCCGTTCGTCAATTCAGTTCACAGCAAGCTCACTGCGAGCTGTTCCTCAGGGCAAGCTAGGTTATAGTTTACACCGAGCGTATGCGAGGTGGTGGACCTGGGGGGACTTGAACCCCCAACCTCCTCCATGCCATGGAGGCGCGCTAGCCAATTGCGCCACAGGCCCGCAAGCAGTCTCAAATTTTAACAAATTACTTGACTAAATTCAATTAGCTGGTAAATTTAATCAGCATGAGAGTAACCAAATACCCTCAGTCAAATTTTCTAATTGAAGAGGACAGCAAAAAGCTTTTAATTGATCCCGGCTTTCTCACTTTTGAAAAATTCAAACCTAGTGACTTCGGCGCAGTCCAAGCTATTTTAATTACCCACCAACACCCTGACCACCTAGACAAAGAAGCTGTAAAGGCTCTGAGCAGCTTGAGGATACCAATTTATGGCAATAGCGACGTAGCTAGCCTACTTTCAGACGAATCGATCGAGGTTAACGAGTTTGAACCTAGCAAAGAGTTTGAGGTGTCAGGTTTTAAAATAATGCCGATTGATCTACCCCACTGCAAATTGCTCTACTGTAATCAATGCGGTAAACAATTAACGGCGAGCGGGATTTCACCCCGAAAGAAGTGCAAGTTGCACCTTGACGCGGAACCAAAACTTGTAGATGGACCTCCAAATACAGGATTTGTCATAAACGGCGTTCTTTTCCACCCGGGAGACGGTATCAAGTTAACGGATTTAAAGGTCGCAAACGCTTGCATTCCTATAAACGGTCCAACAATCAACTTTGATCGGGCCTGGAAACTGGCTGCTTCTCTGGAGGCGAAGAAGGTTATCCCCATGCACTACTCCCATCCTTCTTTCCGCAGTGATCCGCATGAGTTTGCAAAAAAGAACCCTGGCGGCGTCGAGGTAGTGATTTTGGATGACGACCAGTCTACCGAAATTTCTTGACAGAACAACTCCTGACAAGGGGACTCCCTTTCAACCTCCCTGTCAACTGGTTATCTCAATTATTTCGTCTTTCAACTGCACCAGTCCATCACCAGTAGATGATGAGATAGGTAATATTTTGATCCTCTGCTTTTTAATATGGGATACTTTGTTCTTAAATATTTCTAGATCTACTATATCTATCTTTGTCAAAAGGTATATTTGTGGTTTATTTGCCAATTCTGGGGAATATTTTTTTAATTCTTTATTGACTGCTTTTAAATCTCCTGTTGGATCATCTGATTCAATCGAGACTAAATGAACCAAAATTTTGGTTCTTTCCGCATGGCGTAGAAATTGGTCTCCTAACCCCTTGCCTTTTGAAGCTCCTTCAATCAACCCAGGAATATCAGCTAGGACAACCTCCCTACCCTTATGATGCATCACTCCAAGATTAGGTTCGATGGTAGTAAATGGATAAGAAGCAATTTTTGGTGTGGCAGCAGTAAGTTTGGACAAAAGAGTGCTTTTACCCGCATTGGGTAAGCCAATTAATCCGACATCCGCCAGAAGTTTTAGCTCGAGAATCAATTCTATCTCCTGCCCTTCTTCACCAGGCTCAAACCAATGCCGTGCCTCCTTCTTGCTGATCTCTGACTTTTTGATATGCATATTTCCTCTTCCACCTCTACCCCCTTTTGCCACCATTACTTTTTCTCCAATCCCCGTCAAATCAGCAAAAAGCCGCTCTTCCGCATCCATCACGCGAGTTCCAGGCGGAACTGGTAGAAGCAATTTTTCTCCCGTCTTACCTTTCTTATGATTTTTTCCGCCCCGCAAGCCATTTTCGGCCTCAAAATTCTTTTTATACCGGTAAGGTATAAGAGTAGTGAGATCCTTACTAACTACCAGATATATGCTCCCACCGTCGCCTCCATCACCACCGTCCGCCGGCCCGTAGGGACGCCCGCGCAAGCGTTGAAAGGAAACGGCCCCGTCGCCACCGCGGCCGGCTTTTGCTTTGATTTTTACGTAATCTACCATAGGTTGGTTGGTTTCCAATTTTTCATTTTCAATGATAAAATATATCTTGAGTGATGAATAAAACCCTGTCCAAGTTAATAATCGCCTTCATTATACTATTTTCTTCCGTTACTGGCGTACTCGCGTTTAGTAGCAACTCCGAAACTTACAAACTCGAAGGTGAGTTCGGTATGTTTGGCGGCGCCAAAAGTTCTGAAACTTATAAAATGACTGACACTGGCGGCGGCTTTGCTGTTGGCTTTGGTTCCAGTGCGAACTATGGTACCGGCAGCGGGTTTCAATATGTGATAGCCGAGGTGCGAGAAATCATCTTTACGATCTCTTCAAATTCGGTAGATTTAGAATCTCTATCCACTACTCCGAAGGGCGTTCCTAACATAATCACAGTTACTACCAACGGCGCTGGAGGCTATAAAGTCTCTGTTGTGGAAGATGATAACCTGTGCACTTCAGGCACCGATTGTATTACGGACGTCTCTGGTGGCACCGTGGATCCAAGCACCGAAGAATATGGCCTGGGCACTTCAAAATCCGGTCAATATTTTGCGGAGGATTCTGATTGCCCAAATTCGCCTTTTAATGCTACTGCTATCGATAATCAAGTCCGACAAGTTGCCTCCGCCGACGCACCGATCGACAATGACCAAACCACCCTTTGCTACGAAGCAGCGATCACAGGTACAACACCCGCCGGCAGCTATTCGCACGTGTTGACATACATTGCCACAGGAACGTTCTAACAAATGTCCACTCCCGGTGTGTACAGTTTTTGGTACCCAAAGTATTGACAGGGCTCTCTGACTTATGCGAAAATCAAAAAAGAGTATGCATAAACGCTTATTTTTCCTGATTTTTGCTTCTACCCTAGTGGTCTCTGGTTTGCTAATTTATGTTAGCAATAATGCTCAAGCTGCCAGCCATACTGCTGTCTCTGACACTCTAAGCCGACTGCAATCTAGTCAATCCGCCGATCACACCATTACATTTACCTTAGCCTCAGCCTGGAATGCGACTGAAACCGTAGTTATTGATTTTGCTGATGGCGACGGTTGGGACACAACTGGTTTTGCCAATACCGAAGCTGAAGATTATGATATAAAATGGGGCGCCGCTGAAAAAACAATTGTTGCGCAAGGTAGCTGTGCCGCAGACTCGATTGAAATAACCACGGTCAACACTACCACTGACACCTTTACTTTTACCTTGTGTTCCGGATCAACAGCTTCCGGCGCCAACGAGGTTATTGAAATTCAAATCGGCGAAAATGCTACCACTGGTGGTAGCGGAAACGATCAAATTGAAAACGCGACCGGTACTGGAAGCAAAAAGATTATCATCACCGGGCCAACCTCGGGAGATAGTGCTAGCCTAGCCGTCCCAATTATGGATAGTGACCAAGTGACAGTTTCCGCGACGGTCGACCCAACAATTACGTCGGATCTTACCCCTGGAGCTGCTCCGTACACCTGCTCTTTAGGAACATTGGATAATGGTGCAGTCAATGGTTGCGAAATTACAAACACTGTCAGCACAAACGCCGCAAGTGGTTACAATTCGACGATTGTCGAAAATGGCAATCTTTGTTCCCCATCTGTTGCTGTCTGTACCTACTGGATTGCCGACACAGTTGGTGGTACTATAGCTGCCGGAGAAGAAGAATACGGCGTATCTACCACTGACACCAACGCCACAGGCATTACTGCCGATTATGATGGTGTGGCATGTGGAGGAGCAACGGAAAATGGTTCTGCTATCACCGGTATCGCTCAAGTTTACGCAGATGAGACAGCTGCTATAGCGAGTGATGCAACGACTTTGTGTCACGCAGCATCAATAACTGCCACCACCGAAGCAGGAAGTTATAGTCATGTAACGACTCACATCACAACAGGAAACTTTTAAAATATGAGATATCTGCCTACTGCCAAATTAATATTTTTTGCAAGCTTCTTAGGATTCCTACTGGTATCGGCCGCCACGGCAAATCTAACAGCTGCGCAAGACACAACTAACGCCACCACTAAAAACATAGGAATTCAAATATCAGCCCCTATTTATAATTTTGGGATAGACCCAGGTGGTTCTGCCCAAGAAATTATTAAAGTAAAAAATGTAAGTAATAGCACCCAAACTTTTTATCCCGAAGTTTTTGACTTTAGACCCATTGGTGAAACAGGCGCCCCTGAATTTATTCTAAATTCTGACCAGGAAGATAGATACACCTACTCTCTGGCCTCGTGGGTACAAATTTCAAAAGCAGGCATAACTCTAAAGTCAAACGAATCAACAGCGCTCAACTTCACTATAAACGTACCCAAAGACGCCGAGCCTGGTGGGAGATACGCCGGAATACTTTTCGGCACCAGCCCACCAAAGCCACAAGGTACGCAAATTGCAATTTCAAACAAAGTTGGCAGCCTTATTCTGGTACGTATTTCGGGAGACGCCAAGGAGCTAGCAAACTTAAAAGAATTTTCCACTCCCAGCAATTTTTATGAAAACCCACCAGTAGATTTTCTCGTCCGAGTCGAAAACAAAGGCAATGTCCATTTCAAGCCAAAAGGAACTATTGAAGTCAAAGATACGTTTGGCCGCAAAGTAGCAACTCTTGACGTCAATGAGAAAAACGGTAATGTCCTACCAGAAAGTATACGACGCTTTGATAAAAGCTCCGATGGCCTTACCTGGAAACCAAGCGGTTTCACTGTCGGCCGCTACACTGCAAACGTCCTACTAACCTATGGAGATTCAGGCAAACAAATTAACGGGTCTACCACCTTCTGGGTGCTACCCTGGAAAATTCTCCTAGTTGTTGGGCTGGGAGTAATAATTTTGATCCTGCTACTCATCCTACTCCTCAAGAAATACAACCGCTGGGTAGTCTCAAGAGCTAAAAAGACTGAGAAACCTTCGCCCCAAGCGGTCCGGCTGAGCTCACCATCGAAGCCTCAGACCGAAGGGGAAGAGGAGGGTGAAGAGAAAGTAGAGCCTCCAACTCTTGGAGTCAGTGAACCGGAAAATCCAGACAAAGAACCTCCTGCTCAACCCCCATCGGGCGGATGAAACCAATCCTATCGACCTTTAAGCCTATCGTAATAGTTCTCTTTTTTTATTTAATTTTAACCAATGTTTCTCCTGTTTTTGCTCAAGGTGATGTTGACGTGGAAGCAACCGTAGACAGTGAAAATCCCACTGTTACCATAACCAACCCATCAGACGGCGCTACAGTCTCTGGCACGGTCAACGTTGCTGCAAATGCTAGTGATGATGGGGGAATAGTCAAAGTCGAGTTTTACGTCGATGGTTTTTTGAAACTAACAGATACAAGTACCCCTTACACCTTCCCCTGGGACACAATGACCATCGGTAACGGTTCTCACACTATAAGTGCAAAGGCCTACGATATTGTGGGTAAAACCGCGACGGATACTATCACTGTCACAGTTAACAACGTCACCATGGCCAGCCCAACCAAAAAACTCACACCACTTGGACCAGTGACACCGGTGCCAGGAAGAGAGGAAAAAGAAAAACCAAGAAGCTTTCTAGTCGATATTCCTGCTCCTTCTATTGGTTTGCCCCAAGCACCAATAGATTTTCTACGAGCCAATAGTAACTTCTTTTTTGGCCTCCTCTTCGCTATTGAGCTTCTCAGCCTTTATTTCCTAATCAAGGGATTACGAAAACGTAAAGAGGTTGACAATACCTGAGATACATTGATATATTAATAATATAGAGATCGGCAGGCTGCACACCGACCCTTTTTTACCACAGGGCAAATGAGCAAGCACCTACGCCGTCTCCATAAGAAAAGGCTAGCGTCACAATCCCCTGCCCGGGAAGACTTTTTAGTTTTCACTTTACTGTATCGCCTCTTAATTGTATCTGCTGTGGCCACTGCAGCTTTGATGATTATTGTCGCTGCCACTTTACTTGCTTGCGCACCAGAATCTACCAGAATATCTTTTAGTGCCCAACCTGATAATCAAATCAAGGTGCTGGGAGCTCAGACAACAAATGACTCAAGTGATGAATCCATAGTCCACAGAATAGTCAGGTCAGTTTTCCGCCCTTTAGGCAAATTCTCCCAATGGCTAATATCCCTGGCTGATGAAGATACTCAGGTAGTTAACCCTCTTACCACCAAAGACATCAATCAGATATTTGAGCTTGACGAGAAAGGCAATGTTATCGTCAAAAAGCAGCTGATACTGTTAGAGCAACCTCTCACCGAGGCAACTCCAAGCACCTGGAATGAAATCAAAGGCAAACCTTCTCTTTTATCATCAATAAATGAGATCGAAGGCTATGCTGGAAACATCGAACTTGCCCAGGGTAGCAACATTGAAATTACTAACAACAAAGAGGAAAATACGATCACCATAGCTAGCACAGGAAGTGTGCAAGTGATAGGCGATTCTGGCTCCTCAGCTACTGTAAATATCTCTGCCGGCACTGGTATTTCTATCTCTGGAACCAGTCCTGACTTTACTATCGCCAATACCAATCTTGGCAGTTCTCAAAACATTTTCAAGAATGTCGCTGTCTCCGGCCAATCAACCATAGTTGCCGACTCAAATAATGACGCTCTAACCTTTGCCGCGGGAAGTGGAATCACCCTTACTACCTCTGCTACCAATGACCGGTTGACTATCGCCTCCACTGGCGGATCTACTCCATTTTCAAACGTAACTACTGGTACTAATACTAATGCATTGGTGGTTGGTACAGGTGGCTCGCTGACGGTTTCAGGCTCCGGCTCTATTACGGCCACTAACCTCGT
>DASVHF010000023.1:0-14044 GCA_036382695.1 Candidatus Nanoarchaeia archaeon
ACCTAAGAGCTTTGGGTTGGGGGAGACTGAGACGTTTAGGGTTCTTCCTTCTATTTTTTCGAAGCGATTCTTAATATCTTGGATATGGTGTAGGTGCAATTTGCCGGCAGCTTCAATCGTCAAAGTTTCTTTTGCCAAATGCCGCCTTAGAAAATTTAGATATGATTTTAAGATACTCAAAACGTCACTTTTGAATTCGGTTTTAGCGAATTTTATGTTTTTTCTCACTTTAATTAAATCTAGCCCACCCCTTGTAAAACTTGTAAGGAAGAGCTTTTTTGCTATTTTTAAATTTTCCTTTTTACTTAATTTCATTTATTAATTTCTTTGATTGCCTCTTGAACAAGTTTCTCTTGGTCAGGCCCGGTTAGTGATTTGGAGACTACTTTTTCTGTGGCGGATGCAACCATACCAATTATCTGTTCGCGTGCCTCGGCAATCATTTTTTGCTTTTCAAGTTCCAGAGATTCTTGGGTTTTCCTAAGAGTAGCTTGAACATTCTGTTTTGTTTCTGTCTGAATCTGCGCCGATAGGGCTTTTGCTTCTTCTTTAGCTTCTTCGACTAATCTTGCTGCTTCGTCGCGACCCCTATTTATTATTTCTTCCTGTTGTTTAGTTGACTGGTCAAATTTTTTTTGAATATCCTCGGCCTGTTTTATTGAGGTTTCGATTTTAACTTTTCTTTCCTCTAACACCTTCAATATAGGTTTGTATAAAAACCTTTTCAAGATGTAAAGTAAAATTACAAAATTTACTATTTGGGCCAAGAGTAGGATCGGCTCGACGCCAAAATCTTTTAGAATCTCCATAATTTTTAAATCGCGCAGTTTTAATTTATTGCTAGTTACGTATTTTTAGGCTCGGAAAGCCAGTACTAGAACGTAAATCGCAATTGCCTCAGCGAAGGCCATGCCCAAAAGCATAGCCGGTAACACTTTTCCTTGTGCTTCAGGGTTTCTGCCGATAGCTTCCATCGCTTTCATACCAATCATGCCGATGCCCAAGGCTGGAGCAACACCACCTAGAGCAATAATAAGTCCACCAGTTACTGAAAATTCCATTTAATTGCACCTCCTTTCAGTGGGTAGCGTGTTTTTCAGATAAGATTACCATAAATACCAAGGTTAGCATCATAAAAATTGCTGCTTGAACAAAACCGACTATTATTTCTAAAAACATAAATGGCAAAGGTAAGATAAAAGCAAAAAGAGCTGAAATCGTCACAAGTAAAGTCTCACCGGCGAAAATGTTGCCAAATAACCGGAAAGATAAAGAAAGTATTTTGGTTATTTCCGCGATAATTTCCAACAACCCGACAAAAAGGTTGATTGGATTGAGGCTGAAATAACGCTTTAAATAATCAACTATCCCCAAAGTGGTAATTGAATAATAATGAGTCATACCAACAGAGATTAAAGCGAGGGCTAGGGTTACATTGAGATCGCTATTCACACTTCGCAGAAATGGCAGCAACACCTTTTCGCCGTGATGAACTCCATGTAGACCGATGGTGTTAAAACCGGGGAAAAGTCCAAGAAAATTAGCCGTTAATATAAAAATGAAAAACGTTGCCACAATTGGAAAAAACCTTAGCGCCCTTTTTTTATCCGACAGATCTTCGATTGTTGAAAGAATCGTTTCGATTACTATTTCAGAAATTGATTGGAGTTTATTGGTTGGGGCTAAGGCGACCTTTTTTGAAACAGTGATTGCCAGCAAAGAGAGAAGTAGGGTAGTGATTGTGGTAGTTAGCAGTGTATTTGTGATTGGAAAACCTCCAATTTCAAATAATTTTTCGGCAAACAGCGTGACTTCCATTTAATAAATCTCCTCAATTTTCGTAAACCCAGTGATAAAAATTCTTACCTGTTTGTTTGGATTGTCTTCCAAAAGAATTCGCTGAGCACCTTTTAAATTATCAGTGTGAGCCTTTTTCGAATTATTTTTCCCGTAAGCCCCGCAGTCTTCGTGATCGAAAATGTATATTATGCTTGGATCATGAAGTTGCAGGGACGTTAAAATACTGCTCGTAATATTTTCCAACCCCAAAGAAGCACCTGGTACTGTTATTAAATCGTAATTATCCTTTAGCCTTTCCTTCACAAGAAAGTCCCTTACCTTCGTAACAAACCGAAAATCTATACACGAAATCACTAACGCCTTACACTTATGCCGATTAGACATGAAGGGATATATTAACAAACCTGACAAAATATGTCTAGAGTGCGTCTGAAGAGTGGCTCTTGTAAAAACTCACTTCAGAAGGTTAAGATAAATTTATGTGGGAAAAATCGCAAGAATAACCTCAGAAGAAATTTTAGATAGCAGCGGCGTTCCAACTTTAAAGACTACTGTATACCTTGACGATAACACGCAAGGAACTGCTTCAATCCCATCGGGTACTTCCATCGGGACTAATGAGGCTGTTGAGCTGCGCGATGGCGACCCCAATCGCTACAACGGCAGGGGAGTCCTACAAGCCATCAATAATGTTCAAGGTATTATTTTCCAAGCTATAAAGGGTATGGATCCGACTGAGCAAGAAAAAATTGACAATACAATGCTTCTGGCGGATAGAACTGGAAATAAAAGCAAACTTGGAGCGAACGCAATTTTATCAGTTTCGCTGGCAGTCGCAGTTGCCGCTGCTACTAGTCAAAAAATCCCCCTGTTCAAACATATTAGAATGATAAGCGGCAAAAATTTAGAAGAAGGCTCCCAACTGCCACAGCCAGTTGTTAATTTAATCGAGGGAGGAAGACATGTGGAAAGTGGTCTTGAGTTTCAGGAGTTTTTAGCAATTCCAAAAGGCTCTCGCTTCATCGAGCAAGGTTACGCTAAAACACTGAAGCTTATTGAAAGTTTAAAGGCATTGGTGAAACAAAAGAAACTTGGTGAGCAGTTAGGAGTGGAGGGGGGTTTTGCTGTTGATTTACCAACAAACGAGGCGGCAATTAATTTAATAAAAGAAGCCATGGCCAACCTCGAGCTTACTGGTGCTGATTTTAACCTTGGTCTGGATGTAGCAGCGATGTCGATTTATAAAAATGGTGAATACCGTTTCCGGGATGTGGAAAAGTCGCTAAACGACACTGGTTTTATAAATTATCTACAAAAAATGGCGAAAAAACACCAGTTATACTACCTTGAAGACCCGCTTAGCGAGAGTGACTGGAGTGGGTGGCGGGAACTAACGCGGAGTTTGTCGCCAAGTGTTCATGTAATTGGTGATGATCTTACTGCTACAAATCAAAACCGTTTGACCCAAGCGCTTGAAAATGAGGCAATTACTGGTGTAGTAGTTAAGCCAAATCAAATCGGTACGTTGACGGAAACTCTTGCTTTTACTTCTCGAGCCCAGGTGGCGGGAATTAAAGTTGTCGTCTCACACCGGAGTGGCGAAACGGAAGATTCTTTCATTGTAGATTTAGCCGTTGCAGTAAACGCAGATCTAATTAAAATTGGTTCCCCTCTGCAAAAAGTGAGATTTGCAAAATACAACCGCTTACTGGAAATTGAAAAGGAACTTTGGCGCCATAAGTAATGAGAAAAACCAAACCTCTAGCACTGATAATTTTAGATGGCTGGGGTGTAGCGCCAGATGCTGATTCAAACGCCATCTCTTGTGCACACAAGCCGTTCTGGGACAGAATTTCAGTCGCCTATCCTCATACCACATTGTTTGCTTCTGGCGAAGAAGTTGGCCTGCCGCGTGGCGAAGCCGGAAACAGTGAAGTTGGCCATCTTAATATCGGTGCTGGGATGATTGTTTATCAGGAATTGCCGAGAATAAATATGGCGATAAGCGACGGCTCTTTTCTTGAGAATAAAGCCTTTTTAGCAGCTACCCAAACAGTCAAGAAAAACAAAAGTAGATTCCACATAATAGGTTTGATTGGTCGTGGCAGTGTTCACTCTAGCTTAGAACATCTTTATGCTCTTCTTTGGTATGCGAAAACTCAAGGATTAAAAGAGGTTTTTTTACATCTCTTTACTGATGGTCGGGATTCGTCACCGACTTCGGCCCTTGGGATAATTAAGGAGATTCTGGACAAATCTTCAGAAATTGGAATTGGTAGCCTTGCTTCACTAACCGGTCGCTATTGGGCCATGGATAGAGATGAACGTTGGGACCGTACAGCTCGTGCTTATAGGGCAATAGTAGATGGTGTTGGTGAAAAGATAACTGACCCAGTGGAAACTGTGAAATCTTTATATCAAAAGAAAGTGACGGATGAATTCATCCAGCCGCTGTTGATGTCCAATAAAGAGAAATTTGAGGGTGCTGTTAAAGAAGGCGACGCGGTGGTTTTTTTCAATTTCCGACCGGATAGAGCTAGGCAATTGACGAAGGCGTTTATTGATCCGACTTTTTCTGAATTTGGGAATCGTAAGTTCGTAAAAAATCTAGTTTTTGTGACTATGACACAGTATGAAAGAAATTTACCTGCTCTTGTAGCTTTTCCGCCGCCGAGCATCGATTATCCTTTATCAGCCGTGCTTTCAATGCAAGATTTGAAGCAGTTTCACATTGGTGAAACTGAAAAATACGCCCATGTAACTTATTTTCTCAATGGCGGAAAAGAGGATCCATATCCAGGTGAAGATCGTGTGCATATCCCTTCGCCCAAAGTGTCTACCTATGATCAAAAACCCCAGATGTCTGCGAAAGAAATTACTGACCATGTATGCAGCCGCCTTGAGCAAAGACTATACGATGTTTACATAATTAATTTTGCTAACGCTGATATGGTGGCTCACACAGGTTTTATGGGCGCAACAAAAAAAGCTATCGAGACCTTAGATGGTTGCCTGGAGAGAATTGTCAGTTTGGTCCAATCCCATGGGGGTGTAGCGGTGATTACTGCCGACCATGGAAATGCTGAGGTAATGATCGATGCTACGACGGGCCAAGCCAACACTGAGCATACTACAAACCTCGTTCCGTTTATAGTTGTTTCAGATATTTTTAAAACTCGGCAAGGTTTGAAACTGCCAGTTGGTGTTTTGGCAGATGTTGCTCCAACAACACTTTCTTTACTTGGAATTCGGGTTCCAGACTCAATGACCGGTAGAAACCTTCTATCTTAAAAGGATGGTGAACTCACCCTTACTTTTAATATCCATTTCGTTCACTTTGGAAACTTTCCCTCGGATAAACTCTTCATGTACTTTTGTTAGTTCACGAGCAAACACCACATTTTTATCAGGAAATCTTTGCGTCAGCAAAGATAAAGTTTTTTTGACACGAAATGGAGATTCGAAAAGTATTATCGTTGCCGGTTTTAACGATAGTGCTTTATCAATATAAGTTAGAAGCTCCTGCTGTTTGCCCACCTTTTTTGGAAAATAGCCAACGAAAGTAAACTGATCTGTAGGTAGTCCAGATGCAACTAGGGAGGCTAGTATTGAACTTGCCCCTGGAATAGGTACTACTTTTATTTCATTTCTGATTACCTCTCTTACTAGCTTGAAACCTGGATCTGACAAAGTAGGCGTGCCGGCATCAGAAACCACCGCGATATTGTCCCCGGAGCGCAGCATAGTTAGTACATGATCAATCTTTTTCTCTTCATTGTGTTCGTGGAATGATTCGAGAGGTTTGCTGATATTGTATTTTGATAGTAGTTGGCTTGTTTTCCTTGTATCCTCAGCTAATATTAAATCTACCTCGCCGAGAATTTCGATTGCCCGTAGGGTAATATCTTTTAAATTGCCAATTGGTGTTGCCACAATATATAAAGCAGACATATTTGGTTATGTTATCATATTTATATGTTGGATGCTTTTTTCGCTGCTATTACTACTTGGACACTCGGTATAATTTCCACTCTTGGTTATTTTGGTATTTTTATGACGATGGCAATTGAATCGGCTTGTATTCCTCTACCTTCGGAGATCATCATGCCTTTCTCCGGTTTCTTAGTGGCTAGCGGCAAATTCAACTTTTGGTTGGTGGTTGTGGTTGGTGCCGCTGGAAATTTGGCCGGTTCAGCTCTTATGTACGGGTTAGGTTTTTACGGACAGGAGAGGCTGGTGCGAAGGTTTGTCTGTGGCCCTGGACGCTTTTTAGTTACTGAGGAAGAGTTAGACCTAGGCGAGCGGTGGTTTAGAAAATATGGCGAATTAATTGTTTTAGTCTCGCGTATAATACCGGTAGTGCGGACTTTTATTTCATTGCCCGCCGGGGTTGCTCGGGTAGGTTTTTTCAAGTTTAGTTTTTTGACCTTTTTGGGCAGTTTATGTTGGTCGGCCTTTTTGGCTTATCTTGGTGTGGAACTAGGTAAAAACTGGGCCTTTTTGGAACCAATCTTTCGAAAGTTTGACATCGCGATCGTTGTTTTAGGTATAATAGTAGCAGCAATCTTTTTTTACTTAAAATTAAAGAGGACTTTTAAATGGAAAAGAAAATCCTAATCGTCGAAGATGATAAGTTTGTTGCTGAGCTGTATGATCATCAATTCACCAAAAACGGTTTTGTCACTAAAGTGGCTGAAGATGGTGAGCAAGCGCTTGGATTGGTAAAAAAAGAAAAATTTGATCTCATCTTACTTGATATCATGATTCCAAAAATCGATGGGCTTGAAGTGCTTAAGCGGCTTAGATCGGACTCTTCGACAAAGGATGTAGCAGTAATAATTCTTAGTAACCTGGGACAAGACGAAATGATAAAACAAGCCTTGCAGGTTGGTGCTAAAGCATACATTATCAAAAGTCTCTATACCCCAGATCAAGTAGTGGCAGAAGTACGCTCAATCCTCGGAGTTTAGATGAAAAAAGTTAAGAAATTTCTCTCCAACCTCGGTCCAGGACTGGTCACGGGGGCCTCTGACGATGATCCTTCTGGCATAGCTACATATTCAATAGCGGGCGCTTCTTTTGGTTATGCTCTAAATTGGCTAACTTTGTTTCTTTATCCATTGATGACAATTGTTCAAGAAATGTGTGGTCGTATCGGTATGGTAACTGGAAGGGGTTTAGCGGGTGTAATCAAAGCAAGTTATCCAAAAACTTTCCTCTATTTTGTTGTTTGCTTACTTTTGATTGCCAATACAATAAATATTGGTGCTGACATTGGGGCGATGGCGGCCAGCGCAGAGATGCTTATTAATATTCCTTTTATTGTTTGGGCAATCGGTTTTACAATTCTTGTTATTGCTTTAGAGGTATTTATTTCATACAAGACCTATGCTAGGTTTTTAAAGTGGTTAACTCTAGTTTTGTTTGCTTATGTTCTAACTGCCTTTGTCGTTGGTGTAAATTGGAGTGAGGTTTTCAAAGACTTATTTGTTCCAACAGTAAGGCTAGACGAAACTTACTTGGCAACAATGGTTGCTTTTTTGGGGACGACTATTTCACCCTACCTTTTCTTTTGGCAAACAAGCGAAGAAGTTGAGGAAGAAGTGGCGAAACACAAGATTGTCGCATTTGGTAAGGGTAGGCCAAGGGTTACGAAAGGTGAGGTGAGTGAGATGCGTATCGACACGGCTGTTGGGATGTTTTTCTCCAACACAATTACTTTTTTCATCATTGTAACAACCGCCTCAACCTTGTTTGTCGCTGGGGTTCATGACATCCAAACTGTCCAAGACGCAGCAAAAGCAATCGAACCCCTAGTAGCTAATTTTCCTTACGCAGGTACATTAGCCAAGATCCTTTTTACGACGGGACTGGTTGGAGTAGGGCTACTGGCTGTGCCCGTTTTGGCAGGCAGCGCTGCTTATGCTCTTTCCGAGGCCTTTGGTTGGCGTGAAGGCCTTTATTTGAAGTTTAAGCGGGCCCATGGATTTTATGGTGTGATAATTTTTTCGACCTTAATTGGTTTATTAATAAATTTTATTGGGATAAATCCTATCCAAGCTTTGTTTTACACAGCGATTATTAATGGAATAATCGCAGTTCCGCTGCTTGCGATGATAATTTTAGTTTCTAATAATAAAAATATTTTGGGGGCAAGGGTTAATGGTAGGTGGTCAAATTATTTAGGGTGGTTGACTTTTTTCCTGATGGGCGCAGCAACAATTTTAATGCTAGCAAGTTGGTTATTTTAGTCCTTAATGATACTTTCTGATTACTCCGACGACTTTACCTTGAATCCGTGCGTTTTTGGTGATGATGGGATGCATCGACGAGTTGGCTGGTTCTAGTCGGATATGATCAACCTCTCTGAAATATCTTTTTAGAGTGGCGAAGTTGTCATTGATTAATGCAACAACAATCTCGCCGTTATTGGCCTCACTGGTCTCTTCGCAAACGACGTAGTCACCATCCAGAATCGCTGCTTCGACCATACTATTTCCTCGGACAAGAAGCGCAAAACATTTCTTTTTACCAAGCATGTCTGGAGGTACATTCACAACAGCTGTATGATCGCTAATTGCTTCGATTGGAGAACCCGCGGCTATTCGGCCAATGAGAGGAACCTCAACTATATTCTGCACCCAACCCATGACTTTCTGATCGACGATCTCAATCCCGCGGCGGACGCCTTCGTCTTTCTTCAGAACACCCTTATCGATTAAATTTGCGATATGTTCGTGGACGGTGGCCGGTGAACGAAGGCCTAGACCATCACAAATTTCGGCTAAAGTGGGAGCAAAGCCGCGTTTTTGCATAAATTGAGAAATAAATTCCAGAAGATCGCGTTCTCGTTTGTAGATGACAAAAGCCATAGCAGTTTATATTATTGGTTATTTTTCGGCTGTTTGTCAACTGGATAAAACTGGATCATACGTTGACAAATGTTATAGGTTGGGAAAAGCACCTCTTGCTAGTTTTAAATTCATTTATTTTAAGCTAAAATTGGGGTTCATGGATAAATTTGATTTAAAGGCGCCGTGGCCGCCCACAGGTAACCAACCAGAAGCTATTTTGCGGCTCTCAGACGGCTTAAGAAGTGGTTTACGCTACCAAACCTTACTTGGTGCTACTGGAACCGGGAAAACCTTCACGATGGCTAATATAACGGCAATGCTAAATAGACCGACACTTGTCATCGCCCACAACAAGACACTCGCGGCGCAGCTAGCTGCGGAGTTTCGCGAGTTTTTTCCAAACAATGCAGTAGAATATTTTGTTTCTTATTATGATTACTACCAACCCGAAAGCTACGTGCCACAGATTGATCTTTATATTGAGAAAGATGCGGATATAAATGAGGAGATAGATCGTCTTCGTCTTGCAGCTACTAAAGCCTTGTTAACACGAAGAGATGTTTTAATTGTCGCTAGCGTTTCTTGTATTTACAACATTGGCTCTCCCGCCGCTTATAAACAAAGCACACTTACGTTTTATAAGGGCCAAATCTTACCGATAGCAAGCGTAAAAGAAGGCTTGGTAAAGCTTCAGTACGAGCGAAACGATTTAGATTTGAAACGTGCGACGTTTCGAATAAAGGGGGATATTTTAGAGATTTACCCAGCTTACGAAGAATTTGCAGTGCGGATTTCCTTTTTTGGCGATAAAATTGAGAAAATCGCCAAGCTAAGTCCAACAAGTCTAGAGAAACTTGCAGAAATAGACGAAATTACTATATTTCCAGCACGTCATTACAATGCACCAATTGATCTGCCTTACAATCCTCTGGTGGAAATTAAGAAGGAATTTGACGTTTGGAGTAAAAAATTAAAGAAAGAAAATAGGCTGGTTGAGCTGCAACGTCTGACAAATAAAGTCAATTACGATCTTGAAATGCTGCGGGAGCTTGGTTTTGTCAAGGGAATTGAAAACTACTCTCGGTATTTTGATGGCAGAAGCGCAGGCCAACCGCCTTACGTACTGCTCGACTATTTTCCAAAAGATTTTATCACCTTCATCGACGAGTCGCATATGAGTCTCCCTCAACTTCGTGGGATGTGGCACGGTGAGCGTAAAAGAAAAGAGGTTTTAATTGAAAACGGATTTAGATTACCTAGCGCAATAGATAACAGGCCACTAACTTTTGATGAGTTTATGCGAAAGGCTGGTCAAATAGTTTTCTTCTCGGCAACTCCGGATGAATATGAACTATCGCTTTCAAAAGAAAGTGCTAGGAATGCAGAATTAAGAATTAAGAATGAAGAATTGAGGGGGTACAACGGAGTAGCTGAGCAAATTATCCGTCCGACTGGGATCGTTGATCCCGAAATTGAAGTGAGAAAAACCGAAGGGCAAATTCCAGATTTAATCAACGAAATTCAGGCAAGAGTTAAAAAGGGACAGCGAGTTTTGGTTACAACTTTAACCAAAAGAATGGCGGAAGATTTAGCCGAGTTTCTGCAAGAAAGAGAAATAAAAGTAATGTACATTCATCACGAAGTCGATACTTTGGAAAGGGTTGAAATCTTGCGCGATCTACGAACAGGAAAATATGATGTGTTGGTTGGAATTAACTTGCTACGTGAGGGGTTAGATTTACCCGAAGTTACACTTGTAGCTATTTTAGATGCTGACAAAGAAGGTTTTTTGCGTAGCAAGACTTCACTGATCCAAACAATTGGTCGGGCAGCGCGTCATGTTGAGGGAAGGGTAATTATGTATGCAGATAGCATTACCGGTTCGATGAAAGGTGCTGTCGATGAAACGAACCGACGGCGAAGGACTCAATTAGAATACAACAAAAAACATCATATTACTCCGGAGACGATCCAAAAAGCGATTCATGATATCGGTGAGCGGGTAAAGCAACTGCAACCAGAAGCAGAAGTTACTCAAGAGCTGGATCTGACAAAAGTACCGAAGGATCAAGTAAAAGGATTAGTTCACGATCTTACTCGCGAAATGATGGTCGCAGCAAAACAAATGGATTTTGAGCGAGCGGCAATTTTACGTGATCAAATGTTGGAATTGAAGAACCAAGAACTAAAAATTCCCAAAACTATTACTGCAAAAGAAGCTAAAAAGATGCTATAGAAAGAGGAAAGCCCTGGAAGCGTGATGCCGCCAGGGCGTTATTTGGGCAACTTGATCACCTTCCTTTCTATTCCGATGTTTTGAAGTTGATGTCGATTTGTGGCGTCACACGCTGCTAGACAGCAGTGTTGTTGTGACAGCGTGTTTACACCCAATGTTGGTGAGGGAGTTTAGGCCGTATTCACAGATTTATGGCCCTACGGAGGACATCCCTCAAGCCCCCGACATCACACGACATCCCACTCCAGAATTAAACACACACAAAGTTGGTCGGGGGGTAGCCCAGGCTTGGCCTGGCTGGTGCCCTGTCCCGCCCATTAGACATTCTCACCAGAGTGTCTTTCCCTCTGGAAAGGAACAACTACCCCTCACCGTCAATAGTCGGCCCCAGGGCCTATGCTCTGCAAGCGTAGTGGTAACCACAGAGTCTTCGCGACAACCACGGTCATTGCGGCTGTAAGCCCCAGGGCGAACCGATATGTTTCCACGTCCTGAAGTTGAGTAGGCCCACCTTGACAGAACGGCAAGTACAGCAAGGGTTTCAGGACGCGGGTTGGATGGCACTCGCAGGTCCAGACGTGCACGCATCCCGATCCACTCTTCGAGCGGATTTTCACCAGCCCCGCAACTGGTGAACTGAGAGAATCACACCTGAACCCGCGAACGGTGGGCGCGAGGGCACAAACGCGAACTTTCGCGTTGAGGGGGGCAAAGGTGCGCCCTCGCGCCCGAGCAGCGGTGCTTCGCAGGGGGTAGCTTCAGAAAGCGTCTGGTTGCTACCGCGACCGTGCAATTGACCTCTGGATCTCTCACGCGACCTCGCGCGAGAAAACCAACCACTTAAAATTTAGGTGGTTAATCTACTCGCACGAGGACAATCTTCTCCTGAACCTTTTTATCTTTAAAGAACATTGCGAATTTTATTCTGCTTGCCAGCTATTGTCAATATTTAAAATGGTGCTACAAATGGGTGAGTATTGCTAGAAAAAGGGTGCGAGAGGTAGCGCGCCTCAATACACTACCTCTCGCGTTTCCCGCAAGGCCCTCTCACCTTTGTTTAAGGCGGCCGTGGGATTGATTGCTAGGGAGCCAGAAAGTCCCACGGGGTTGGCCTAGTTCCAACGAGAACTCTGCGGGGGCCGTTTCCGTGTGGACGAAGAGCTACCAGGTCTTCTTGCGAAGCGCGCTCGACCAGTCCGTCGAGGATGGTATGCAGTTTTACGCCGCCAATTACCGGATGCTTGAACGGGGCGTCCAGGTTCACCGTGTAGAAATGGCGGCGGCCTTCCTTGCGCACGTGGAGCATTCCGGCCCGCCTCAGGTCCCCGATGACTCCCCACACGGTGCGACGGGTCAGGGACATCGCGTCCGCGATCTCGTTGATCGTGCAGCCTGGCCTGACGGCGATATAGAAGAGGATGGCGCCGTGACTAGAGACAAGATACCAGCTATTTTCCATCGCTACTGGATCCTCCTTATCTTCAATTGATCTCCTAAAATCTTCGCTGTATTTTACTACGGCTTGTCAAAATTTGCAAAAAAGATTAGAATAGATCGCCTGTATGACAGATAAAATTGTAATCAGAGGTGCTCGGGAACACAACCTTAAGAACATTGATCTGGAAATCCCCAAGAACAAATTAGTGGTGATCACCGGTATTTCGGGCTCAGGGAAAAGCTCGCTTGCGTTTGATACGCTTTATGCCGAAGGGCAACGCCGCTACGTCGAGTCTCTTTCCGCCTACGCCCGTCAATTTCTTGGCCTGATGGAAAAACCAGATGTTGACCAGATCGAAGGGCTTTCCCCGGCTATCTCAATTGACCAAAAAAGTGCTTCGAAAAACCCCCGCTCAACAGTTGGTACGATTACCGAGATCTATGATTATATGAGACTTCTTTGGGCTAGAATTGGTAAACCACATTGTCCGGTTGATGGGAAAGAAATAAAAGCTCAGACTCCTCAGGAAATTGTCGACCAAATCTCGGAGGTTGGTGATCAGAGGTCTGGGATCAAGATCTTGATATTAGCTTCAATTGTGAGGGGAAGAAAGGGAATTTATGAGGAGGTTTTTGATGACTTGAAGAAAAAAGGTTTTATTCGGGTGAGAGTAAATGGAAAGGTTTATGAAATTGAAGAGGTACCTACTCTTGATCGTTATAAAATCCATGACATTGATGTAGTAGTTGATAGGTTGCAGTTGCCGACTGATCGACAGAGGCTAACTGAATCTGTGGAAACAGCTTTAAAACTTGGGGAAGGAGTTGTTTATGTAAATGATGTTGAAACTAAACTCGACAAAGTGTACTCTGAAAGATTTTCTTGTCCCGAGCACGACGTTTCCCTACCTGAACTGGAACCAAGGACCTTCTCGTTTAACTCGCCTAGGGGAGCCTGCTCAAGCTGTCAAGGAATTGGTACAAAACTTACAGTAGATGCAGATCTTGTTATTCCTAATAAGAAACTTTCAATTTCTGAGGGAGGGCTATTACCTTGGCAAAGACTGCTCGCGCACGATACTTGGACTTTACGTAGGTTAGAAGCTTTTGCTTTCCATTTCGGATTTTCTTTACAAACACCAATAAAAAATCTACCCCAAAAAGCACTTCGTGTGATTTTATATGGTTCAGACGACGAAGCTTTTTCCGTCTCTGGGAGGAACCGTTTTGGTAGAAGGATAAGTTTTGAAACTACTTTTGAGGGGGTTATTCCAGAACTTGCCCGTCGCTACAGAGAAACGGAAAGCGATTGGAGCCGACGTGAAATTCAAAAGTACATGAGGGAGGAAGTTTGTGAGACTTGCGTAGGTAGCAGATTAAAAAAGGAAGCAGGTTTTGTCAGGGTCAAAAATAAATCAATAATTGAGGTTTCGCAGATGTCAATTTCAGCAGCCAATGATTGGTTTGACCACTTGGCTTTAAATGAGAAAGAGCGACAAATTGCCAAACAGGTCCTTAAAGAGATTTTGCAGCGGATAAAGTTTCTTACTGATGTAGGACTTGATTATCTTACAATAAATCGTCCGAGTGTCACTCTTGCTGGTGGTGAGGCGCAAAGAATACGTCTAGCCTCACAAATTGGGTCCGGACTCTCTGGAGTCCTTTATATTCTTGACGAACCAAGTGTAGGTTTACACCAAAAGGATAATTTGAAGCT